>NZ_JBEXWT010000075.1:0-44838 GCF_040629945.1 Kitasatospora sp. NPDC005856
CCCCTCAAACGCGCCCAACACCGCAACTGGCCACCACTACAACCCGCAACAGTCGCGATCACCCAACCAGCGGCAACCTAAAGTCACCGGCATTGGGTCTAACCCTCTTCCGTGGGCGCCAGGATGGCCGAGATCACCCGGTTCAGGGTGCGGTCGAAGGCCTGGTCCGGGTCGGCGGGCGGGCCGGCGGTGGCGAACGCCTGGGCCAGGTGCGGGTATTCGCCGCTCGCCGCCGCCTGGCCGAGGTAACCGACCATCTCGGCCTGCCACTTGGCGCCCGCGGCGGCTGTCTGCTCGTACTGCGCGAACTGGCAGACGAAGCCGTTGAACAGGGCCATGGCCTCCATCCGCAGGCCCCCGCCGAGGCCGGTGGGGGCGGTGACGGCGAGGAAGTGGTCGGTGTAGCGCAGGGCGTTGGGGCCGATGCCGGGGCGGGCCAGCACCAGTGCGGGGGCCCAGGGGTGGCGGCGGAAGATGGCGAGCTGCTGGTGGGCGAGGTCGGTGAGGTCGGCCCGGACGTCGCCGCTCGGCTCGGGCGGCAGCCGGTACTCGGCGGCGACCGCGTCGAGCATCAGGTCGAGCAGGTGCTCCTTCTTCGGCACGTAGTTGTAGAGCGACATGGTGCCCGCGCCGAGCGCCGCCGCGACCCGCCGCATGGAGGCGGCGTCCAGGCCCTCGGTGTCGGCGATCCCGATGGCCGCGGCGGCGATCGAGTCGCGGCTGTGGGCCGGGCGCGGGCCGCGGCCGGTGCGCTCGGGGCGCAGCCAGATCAGCTCGGGGGCCTCGGGGGGCGTGGGCCTGTTGGTCGGATCGGGCCTGATGGACGGCTCGGGCTTGCTGGACGGCACTGGAAGATCACCTCGCGCTCCCATCTTAGATACGTACGGCGTACGTAGTACGATGGCGCCCAAGCGAGCTTCTACGTACGCTGTACCTAGAGAAGGGCAGAGCCATGTCCGACACCACCCGGCCCGCCATCGAGATGGCGGGCGTGGCGAAACGCTTCGGTGCCACCGAGGCGCTGCGCGGCCTCGACCTCACCGTCCCGGCCGGCACCGTCTGCGGTCTGCTCGGCCCCAACGGCGCCGGCAAGACCACCGCCGTCCGCGTCCTCGCCACCCTGGTCGCCCCCGACCGCGGCACCGCCAGGGTCGCCGGACACGACGTCGTCCGCGCCGCCGAGGAGGTCCGCCGGGCCATCGGCCTCGCCGGGCAGCACGCCGCCGTCGACGAGGGCATCACCGGCCGCGACAACCTCCGGCTGCTCGGCCGACTGCACCACCTCGGCGCCCGTCGGGCCCGGGAGCGCGCCGACGAACTGCTCACCCGCTTCGGCCTCACCGAGGCCGCCGACCGGCTCGTGCGCACCTACTCCGGCGGCATGCGCCGACGCCTCGACCTCATCGCCAGCCTGGTCACCAGTCCGCCGGTGCTCTTCCTGGACGAGCCCACCACCGGGCTCGACCCGCGCAGCCGACAGGCGATCTGGGACACCGTCAAGGAGCTGGCGGACGGCGGCACCACCGTGCTGCTCACCACCCAGTACCTGGAGGAGGCCGACCGGCTCGCCGACGACATCGTGGTGGTCGACCACGGCGCGGCCATCGCCACCGGCCCGCCCGACCGACTCAAGGCGGCGATCGGCAGTCAGGTCTCCGTCACCCTGGCCGACCCCGGGCAACTCGCCGCCACCGCCGTCGTACTGTCCTCGATGACCGGGGGCGACGCCCGGGTGGACGTCGCCGAGCGGACCGTCACGGTGCTGACCACGCCCGGTGTGTCCGTCCTGCTGCCCTCGCTGATGAGGGAGTTGGACGGTGCCGGGGTCGTCGCGGAGGACGTCGCGGTGCGGGCGCCCTCGCTGGACGACGTGTTCCTCGCCCTCACCCAGGAGACCGGGGACGCCGCGGAGGCTCAGGAGGCCGCGAACGCCGGGAGGGCCGCCCGATGACCATGGCGCACACCGCCCCCGCGCGACCGTCCGGCGCCGGCCGGCTCGCCTCCGACACCTGGGCCTCGATGCTCCGCGTCCTGCTCAACTACCGCCACTCGCCGGGCCTGTTGGCCGCCTCCCTGGGCGTGCCGGTGGTGATGGTGGTGGTCTTCGGATACGTCCTCGGCAGTGCCATGCAGGTGCCGGGAGGCGGCGACTACCGGGAGTTCCTGATGCCCGGTCTGTTCGCCATGGTGGCCACCAACGGCATCATGACGACCATGGTCGGCGCCGCCCGCGACGTCTCGCGCGGAGTCACCGACCGGCTGCGCTCGATGCCCGTCTCCCGCACCGGGCTGCTGCTCGGCCAGACGCTCGCCGACCTGCTGGTCAGCGTGGTCGTCCTGGCGCTGCTGGCCCTGGTCGGGCTCGCCGCCGGCTGGCAGGCCCGGCGCGGACTCGCCGACGCGGCAGGAGCGTTCGCGCTGCTGCTGCTCTTCCGCTTCGTGATGACCTGGGTCGGCACCCTGTTCGGACTGGCCGTCGGCAAGGAGGAGGCGGCCGGCCAGCTGTCCGTCGCGGTCTTCCCGCTGGCGATGATCACCAACGCCTACGTGCCGACCGGCGGCATGCCCGGCTGGCTGCGGTTCCTCGCGGACTGGAACCCGGTCAGCGCCGTCGTCCAGGCCTGCCGGGAGCTCTTCGGCAACCCCTCGGCGGGCGGGTCCGCCTGGCCGACGCAGCACGCCGTCCTCGCCGCGCTGCTCTGGAGCGCCGTGCTGCTGGCGGTCTGCGTGCCGCTCGCCGTAAGGAAGTTCGCCACCCACGGGCGGTGATCGGCCGGGTTGCGGCAAGTGGTCCGCCGGGATCCGGCCAGTGAATCGGCCGGGTTGCGGCAAGTGGTCGGCCGGGTTCCGGCACTCCCGCGGAATGTGCTGGACAGCAGGAGCCGGTGTGGTCTTGGGTGGGGCGCCATGGAGTACACCCACCTCGGCCGCACCGGCCTGACCGTCTCCCGCCTCTGCCTCGGCACCATGAACTTCGGCCCCCACACCGAGGAGGCCGAGGCCCACCGCCTCATGGACACCGCCCACGAGCGCGGCATCAACTTCTTCGACACCGCCAACAGTTACGGCCGCGACAGCGAGGGCCGGCTGCGGGGCCGTACCGAGGAGATCATCGGCCGCTGGTTCGCCAAGGGCGGTGGCCGCCGCGAGCGCACCGTCCTCGCCACCAAGGTCTACGGCGACATGGGCACCTGGCCCAACGAGAGCAGGCTCTCCGCGCTCGCCGTCCGCAAGGCGGTCGAGGCCAGCCTGCGCCGCCTCCAGACCGACCACATCGACCTCTACCAGATGCACCACATCGACCGGGACACGCCCTGGGAGGAGATCTGGCAGGCGATGGAGGTCCTGGTCGCCCAGGGCAAGATCACCTACGTCGGCTCCAGCAACTTCGCCGGCTGGCACATCGCCCAGGCCCAGGAGACCGCCCGCGCCCGCCACTTCCTCGGCCTGGTCAGCGAGCAGTCCCTCTACAACCTGCTCGACCGCACCATCGAGCTCGAAGTCGTCCCCGCCCTCCAGCACTACGGCCTCGGACTGCTCCCGTGGTCCCCGCTGCGCAGCGGCCTGCTCGGCGGCATCCTGCGCAAGGAGCGCGAGGGCACCCGCGACCGCAGCGCCATGCCCCACGCGAGCGAGCTCCTCGCCAGGCACCGCGACCGCATCCAGGCCTACGAGGACTTCGCCGCCGAGCTCGGGGCCGACCCCGCCGACCTCGCCCTCGCCTGGCTCCTCTCCCGACCGGCCGTCACGGCCCCCGTCATCGGCCCCCGCACCGCGGCCCACCTCGACGCCGCCATCGGCGCGCTCGACCTCAAGCTCGACCAGAAGACCCTCGACCACCTCGACGAGCTCTTCCCGGGCCACCGCCCCGCCCCGGAGGACTACGCCTGGTAGGCCCCGCGGTGGGCCGCCCGTGCCCCGGCCCCGGTCCCCTGCGGGGCCGGGGTACGGCACCCCAGGCCGCGGATGGTGTCAACGCGCCTGCACAGTAGCCGAATTGTGAGAGTGGTGAGCCTTGACCGGGTGGTCCGGCGCTGGTGTAGTCACCGCTGACACAGGCAATGAGCAAGGGGACGGGGAGGCAGACTTGGCCTTGTTCGCCAAGCCGCAGCCGGGCTTCACCACCGCCGCCGCCACCGGCGACACCGTGGTGCTGCTGATCGGCATGCGGATCAACCGGTTCTGGGCCGTGCACCACTGGGGCCCGGTGATGTTCGCGATGTTCCGGATGCTGTACGAGCTGCGCCGCGCCCCCGAGCGCGGCCTGCGCGGCCGCATCCTGCTGACCGCCTCGCCGCGCACCTACTACGTCGTCCAGTACTGGGAGTCGAAGGAGAAGCTGTACGGCTACGCGAGCGCGCCGGACGGCTTCCACCACACGGTGTGGGGCGTCGCCAACCGCAAGCAGCGGGAGGGCAAGGTCCGCGGGCACGTCGGGATCTGGCACGAGACGTACATCGCGCCGCCGGGCGGGTACGAGTCGATCTACTTCGACATGCCGCCGTTCGGACTGGCCGGCGCGACCGGCTCGCTGCCGGTGGAGGCGCGCGGCCGGCACGCGGCGCAGCGGCTGGCCTTCCGGGAACCGGTGGCGGAGCCGGTGTCGGTGTCGGTGCCGGTGTCGACGTCGGTGTTGGCGTCGGTGACCGAGCCGGAGCCGGAGCCTGCGAGTGCCGGTGCGGACCCGGCGACCGGTGGGGCGGGCGAGTCCGAGGTCGGGGCGGTGTCGGCCCCCGGCGCCTGACCGCGGCCCGCGCCGGGAGTGTCGTGAGCGGCCCGGCGGCCGTGCCGTGAGAGCGTCGGGCCATGGTGGATCGGGGCGACGCGCGGCCGCAGGTGCCGGCGCGGTCGGTGCGGGTGGTGCGGTCGGTGCGGGTGGTGCACGAGGTTCCGTACCACGCGCAGTGGGAGTCGGCGGAGCTGGTGCGGGAGATCGTCGACGGGCGGCTGGAGGCGTCCGCCGATCCGCGCTGGGGGCAGTCCGGCGCGGCCACCGCGGAGGAGTACGCGTGGTGGTCCTGGCGGCTGTGCGGGGTGGCCTGCCTGCGGATGGCGCTGGCGCACTGGTGGGGCGTGACCCCGGCGGCGATGGCGCTCGCGGGCGAGTGCGTGACGGCCGGCGCGTACCTGCGGGACGGTGACGGTCTGCGCGGGCTGATCCACGCGCCGTTCGCCGAGTACGTCGAGCGGCGCTGGGGACTGGCCGCGCGGGCAAGGGAGTTGACACCCGAAGAGGTGTCGGCCGAGGTGGCCGGCGGCCGGCTGGTCATGGTCTCGGTGCACCCGTCGATCCGGGAGCCGTACGGGCCGGAGCCGGTGCGGCGCGGCGGGCACCTGGTCCTGGCGGTGGGTGCCACGGACACGGCGTTGCTGATCCACAACCCCTCCGGGTTCCCGGGGGAGTCGCAGGCCTTCGCGCGCGTGCCGTGGCGGTCGTTCGGGCGGTTCTACGCCGGGCGGGGGATCGTGCTCGGCCCGCCCGCGGTGTCCTCGCCCTGACGTCGCGGACCGGGCGTCACTGGTTGTCCGGCAGCCCCATCGGGTTGATCGGGAGCTCGCCGCGACAGAGCGCCGATATCGGCTTCAACGCCGCTGCCAGCCGGTCGAGTTCGGTGCGCGGGTAGTCGTCCCAGACCCGGGCGGCGGACAGGTCGGTGGCGGCCTCCAGGGTCTGGTGGCGGATCCGGCCGAGCTCGGTGACCGTCCCCTCGGCGGTCAGCCAGCCGCGCTCGACCAGGCGTTCGGCGGCCGCCTCCCACTCGGTGTCCGTCCACCCGCGCAGCGGCTGGATCATCTCGCGCCGCATGTCCATCGCGCAGCGGACCACCAGCGCCTCGCAGCCGTCCAGCCCGGCCGTCACCAGGGCGGCCACGTGGCCGTCGCCGCGGTGCTCGCGCATCACCGTGGCGGCCTGCCAGAGCCGCTCGTACAGACCGCTCGGGCGGGGAAGCGCGGCGTTGGCGGCGGCCAGCACCCGGCCGGCGCAGTCCAGTCGGGTGGCGGCCTGCTCCAGGGTCTCGGCGACCAGCTCGACCTGCTCCTTGTCGACGTGCTCCAGCAGCCGGCCCAGGATCGCCGCCGAGGCCTTCAGTCGGGCGGTCAGCGCCTCCTCCGGGCTCGCGTGGTTCCACACCTCCGGCAGGGCGCGCTCGACCATCGCCGGCGAGAAGTTGAAGAAGGCGGCGGTCACCGGCGGGGCGTCCACCGCGCCGAGCGGGGCCGAGCGGGTGGCGAAGTAGCCGTGCAGGCGGCCGTGCAGACCGGCCTCCTCGAAGGCGGCGCGACCCTCGGGCAGGAAGTAGGTGACGGCGTGCACCGGCTCGAAGAGCCACCACAGCGCGCGGGCGGGGTGGACGAGATCGGTCATCGGGAGACCTTCCTCGGACGGAGCTCCGGGCGGGCCCGGGAACTCGGCTGATCGGGACGGCCCGGCGGGAGCCGCGGCAGGAGCCGGGGTGGGGCCGTGGCGGGCCGTGGCCCGTTCCAGGGCTGATGACCACGGCGAGGGCTCCGGTAACCCTGTCCGGGGTGTGATGACGGTCACGTGGAGGGAGCGCTGTGCGCCCGGCGTCGGTACGGCGCGGGATGATGGGATGAGGTGCCCGCTCCGGGGGCGCCCAGCCCTCGCAGGTCCTCGTACGAAGGTAGTCGGTCATGGCCCAGATCAACCCCAGCATCCTGTCCGCGGACTTCGCCCGGCTCGCCGACGAGGCCGAGGCCGTCCGGGGTTCCGACTGGCTGCACGTGGACGTCATGGACAACCACTTCGTGCCCAACCTGACCCTCGGCGTCCCGGTGGTCGAGTCCCTCGCCCGCGCCGCCGACACCCCGCTCGACCTCCACCTGATGATCGAGGACCCGGACCGCTGGGCCCCGCAGTACATCGAGGCGGGCGCGGGCTCGGTCACCTTCCACGTCGAGGCCGCCGCCGCGCCCGTGCGGCTCGCCCGCGAGATCCGGGCCAAGGGCGCCCGCGCGTCGATGGCGCTCAAGCCGGGCACCCCGATCGAGCCGTACGAGGACCTGCTGCCCGAGCTCGACATGGTGCTGATCATGACCGTCGAGCCCGGCTTCGGCGGCCAGGCCTTCCTGGACATCATGCTGCCGAAGATCCGCCGCACCCGGGAGCTGATCGCCAAGCACGACCTGGAGCTCTGGCTCCAGGTGGACGGCGGCGTAGCGGAGAGCACGATCGAGCGTTGCGCGGAGGCGGGCGCGGACGTGTTCGTGGCCGGCTCGGCGGTGTACGGGGCCGAGGACCCGGCCGAGGCGGTCCGCAAGCTGCGGGAGCTCGCCGACAAGGCGACGGCGGACGCCTGGTGGGCCTGCGGCCACTGAGGCCCGCCGGGCCGGTCGTCCGGTCGTCCGCCTCGCCGGTCGTCCGGCTGTCCGGTTGCCCGGCGGTGCGGCACCGCCGGGCGACCGCCGGCGGTGACGGCACCTCCGGATGGCCGGGCGCGGGTGGAGGAACGCCGCACCGTGACGGATGATCGGTGACGATGTCCCCCGAGGACCGTGCCCGGCCCCTCTCCGTACGGTGGTGGAACCGCGATGAGCAACCTCGACCTCAAGCCCGCCCCGGCCAGCTGCGGCCGCGAGGCCAGCACCGGCCCGGTGAAGGATCTGCTGACGGCCCGTCAATTCCCGCTCGGCGGCAGCACGGTGGTCCAGCGCCTGCTGCCCAACCTGGGCCGCCGGATGGTGGGCGCCTGGTGCTTCGTGGACCACTACGGGCCCGACGACATCGCCGACGAGCCCGGCATGCAGGTCCCGCCGCACCCGCACATGGGCCTCCAGACGGTCAGCTGGCTCCACCAGGGCGAGGTGCTCCACCGCGACAGCCTCGGCAGCCTCCAGACCATCCGGCCGTACGAGCTGGGCCTGATGACCTCCGGCCGGGCGATCTCCCACTCCGAGGAGTCCCCGCGCCCGCACACCCGCCACCTCCACGGCGCCCAGCTCTGGGTCGCCCTCCCGGAGGCCGGCCGGCACATCGCCCCCGCCTTCGAGCACCACCCCGACCTGCCCGTGGTCACCGCCCCGGGCCTGCGCGCCACCGTCATCCTCGGCACCCTCGACACCGCCACCTCGCCCGGCACCACCCACACCCCGCTGGTCGGCGCCGACCTCGCCCTCGCCGACGGCACGGACCTCCGCCTCCCGCTCGTCCCCGACTTCGAGTACGCCGCGCTCGCCATGTCCGGCCGCGTCGACGTCGACGGCGTCCCGGTCGAGCCCGGTTCCATGCTCTACCTCGGCTGCGGCCGCCCCGACCTCCCCCTCCGTGCCCACGGCGACTCCGCCGTCCTCCTCCTCGGCGGCGAGCCCTTCGACGAGAAGATCGTCATGTGGTGGAACTTCATCGGCCGATCCGGTGAGGACATCGCCCGGGCCCGTGCCGACTGGACGGCCGGCACCCGCTTCGGCGAGGTCCACGGCTACGCCGGCGACCGCCTGCCCGCCCCGGAGCTGCCCGCCGTCCCGCTGAAGGCCCGGGGGCGCGAGCGCTGAGCGGACCGTGGAGCATACGGCCCCCACCTCACGTACGGTGAGGGAAACAAGCCTCGGAAACGCACTTGGCTGTGATCCGTGCCTGGCGTCAATTCATCTGCGACGAACGGAGGAATTCGCTCGGCGACCCGCTCCATGTCACCCGCAGTGCTTCTCGTGCCCGGGTGCAGGCGACGAACAGGAGGCAGCGCTCGCGCAGTAGGTCGGACTCGTGCTGCAGCGGGTCGATGTCCAGCGGGGTGACCTCCCGGGCGAAGGGCACCGCGTCGGCCGAAGCGCCGAGAACGGCGACGGCCCGGAACTCCAGGCCTTTCATCGCGTGCATCGTCGCCAATCGCACACCGGAGGTACCGGCCGGGGTCTGTCCCTTGCTGCGGACAACCGGCACCCGGGCCGCCGTCAGCTTCTCCTCCGCCTTGTCCAGGGTCAGGTTGAAGCGGGCACAGACGCCGATCTCTCCGGGCGCGATGCCATCGGCGATCCACTGCTGGACCCGCTCCACGAGTGCGGTCACTTCCTCCTGTCGGGTCGTGTATCCGTGCGTTTCCGGCTTGCGGCCGTGCAGGAACGAGCGGTACCCCACCAGCGAATCGCTGCCCTCGCCCTCCAGGGTTTCGATGCTCACCGGTGCCAGCAGCCGCGCCGACCAGGCCAGGATCTCCTCGGTGGAGCGGTAGTTGACACGCAGGCGGAAGCTGCGGCCGGACGTCCGGATACCGAGGGAGCCGAGAGTGACGCGCGAGTCGTAGATCCGCTGGTGCGGGTCGCCGGTGAGGAACAGGTCGTCCGGGCCCGGTGCGACGGCGGCGCGCAGCACTCGCCACTGCGCCGGGTGCAGGTCCTGGGCCTCGTCGACGACGACGTGCCGGTGGTTCGGGCCGTGTGTGCCGAGCAGGTCAGCCGCTCGTGCGCAGATGTGCAGGTGGGTGCTCTCGCCGCGGTCGCGCAGGGTCCGTTCGAAGAGTTCGATGGCCTCCCAGAGCAGTTTGCGCCGACCGCCACCGAGCGGCGTGCCGCGTCCGTGCCGGGGGGCCGCGAGGTAGGAGTCCAGGTCGCGCAGGTCCTGGCCGAGGACGACGTGCCGGTACTCCTGGGCGAGGAACTGTTCGGTGAAGGGCAGGCTGAGCCGCTTGACGATCTTTCCCCATAGCTGCCGCTGCTCGCCGTCGCCGAGCGGCTGAGGCACTCGCGGGTCGTGGCGGCGCACGACTCCGTTGGCGTAGGCGTCGACGGTCGTGATGTCGACCCGGGCGAGGCGGTCGTCGTCGTCCAGAAGGAGGCCGAGGTTGTCCCGCAGGCCCGCGGCGAGGGCGTTGGTATAGGTGGTCAGCAGGATCCGGCCGTCGTCCGAGCGGTCGAGCAGGTGCTTGACGCGGTGCAGTGCGGCGACCGTCTTGCCCGTGCCCGGCCCTCCGGT
The DNA here is from genome assembly GCF_040629945.1 of Kitasatospora sp. NPDC005856. Classification (NCBI taxonomy): domain Bacteria; kingdom Bacillati; phylum Actinomycetota; class Actinomycetes; order Kitasatosporales; family Streptomycetaceae; genus Kitasatospora; species Kitasatospora sp. NPDC005856. The sequence continues at coordinate 9,929 of NZ_JBEXWT010000075.1, forward strand.
GACCTGGACCGGACCGCTGTAGGAGGTGCGGTAGGCGACCCGCCGCTGGGACGGGTGGAGGAAGATCCGCCAGGCGGCGAACGGCTTCGCCAGCATCTCCTCCAGCTCGTCGGGTTCGGTGACGAGCCGGATCCGCCCGGAGGTGTTCGCGATGACGGTGGCCAGGTCCTCGACCGGCTCGGCCGGCGCTCCGACCGGGCGGCGCGCGGCGACGACGTCCCGGTAGACGTCTTCCGGGGTGAAGCCCTCCGCGAGGTACTGCAGCACTTCCAGCTGGTCCTCGGGCAGCAGCGTGGCGAAGGCCTCCAGCTGCGCCTTGTCCGCGATCGAGCGGACGGCGCGGAGCACCTGGTCGTCGATGCCGAGTTCGCGCAGCGTCCCGTCGGACACCTTCCGGAAGAGCAGCGCGGGCGCCTGCCGTGCGGCCTGTTCGTACATCGGCGTCAACTGGTCGAGGGCAACCGCGTTGCGGACCTCCAGCGCGCGGGTGGCGGTGTTCGCGCTGTAGAGGCGCTTGGCGGCCCACGTGTAGGCGTCGTCGTGGGGGAGGACGTTGACCAGCAGGAAGACGTCGCTGCCGTCGTCCGGGGCGAGCACAACACCGCGCCAGAAGTCGGTGATGCGGATGGTCCGCATCCGCGGGTCGCGGGAGTTCTCGACGGACTCCAGGTGGAGGCCCTTGTCGGCGTTCAGTTCGGCGACGCTCAGGGCCTGGAACTTCGCCATGGCCTTGCGCACACCGGCGCGGATCGGCTTCTCCAGGGTGTCGTAGCCGTCCCAGAAGCTGTTGGCGAAAGCGAGTCGAGGCATGTTCCCTCTCGTGTTCCGGTACTGGTCGGAGCAGGGCCCGCGGAATCGCTGCGAGCGCGCCGGACGGGGCCGGCATGGGGAGTTCGTCCGGTCATGATCCCAGACGGCTGTGGTCGCGGACCACGCGTGCTGCCAAGGTGCGGAAGACCGTGAGGAGTGCGGCGGGCTCGGCGTCCAGTTCGAGGGCGTGCTGGTGCAGCCTGATGCCCCGTCCGCCGAGGCCGGCCATGCCGCGCACCTCGTGGACGCGGCTGTCCGCCCGGCCGGCCGCGTACACCAGGTGGCCCTCGTCCAGACCGAGGGCCGTGCAGTAGGCGAGCATCTGGTAGAGGTCCTCGTTCGGGTGGGCGCCGCTCTCCTCCGTCTTGTACTTGGCGTCGACGACGGCCACCGGCGTCCGGCCGTCGGCGGCGTACACAACCAGGTCGGGGCGCAGCCGGACGCGGCGGGCGGTGTCCAGGTGGTGCCGGTCCTGGAGGCGGGCGGAGAGCCTGTGCTCGCGGACGGCTTCCCGCAGGGCGCCGGTGACGAAGTCCTCGAAGAGCGAGTTCATGTCGAACAGGAAGCCGTCCAGGCGGAGTTCGCCCGGCCGATGCTCCGGCGTGGAGCCGGCCAGCAGCGCCTCGGCCAGCCGGAGCGCGGGCTGGTAGCGGGCGTTGAGGCGGGACGGGGTCCAGGCGGGCAGTGCGTGCCCGCGCACCAGCGGCTCCGCGTCGACCAGGCGCACCCGCTGGTGCGACAGGCGCCGCCGCACCGGGCCCGGCACGCCAGTCAGCCGCAGCAGTGTCTCGGTGGCGGCCCGCAGGATCCGGTTCTCCGGGATGTCGGCGGTGTACGCGTCATAGGCGACCTCCAGAGGCGGAGTACGGCCGAAGTGCCGGCGGATCTGTTCCGCCTCGCGGATCCGGCCGCGCACGACGAGCGCGGATTCCTCCGTCCGCCGGTAGCCCTGCAGGACGCCCTGCCGCAGAGCCGCGTCGATCTGCCGCTCCACGGCGTGCGCGAGGGCGGGCACCACGTCCTCGTAGGCCCCCGCGTCGACCGTGCCGTCCCGGCCCTGCCGCCAGGCCTTCGCCGGGTCGAGGCTGAAACCGAGGAGGAAGAACAGGCGCCGCACGGGCGTCTTGGGCGCTATCCGGACGGTGAGCGCGGGGCCGCCGCTACCGGGCACGGGGATCCGGACCGCGCCGACCAGGCTCCCGGCCCGTAGTTGCCAGTGCCCGTCCCGGCTCGGGTCCGGTACCGCGCTCTTCAGGACACCCGAGGCGGCCAGCGCCCGGCCGGTGGCGGTGTCCAGCGGCACGGAACGGGCGGGGGCGTGCTCGCGCAGGGAGATGTCGGCGGGGGCGCCGCTGTCGGGGTTCACGGCAGCGACTTCCGCAGGGCGTCGAGCCCGTAGCGGGCCTCGATGTCCTCGCCCTCGCCGTAGTGGTGCTCCTCCAGCAGCGGCAGGATCTTCGTCCGCCAGACGCGGCGCAGCCGGTCGTCGGCGTGGATGCCCGGCTTCATCAGGTAGGAGGGGCCGATGGCGAAGTCGGGGTCCCCGATCCGGTCGTTGAGGGCGTCGAGGAGGCTGGCGGGCTCCGGGCCGAGCTGCTCGCGTTCCAGCCAGCGGTGCAGGAGGCCGCGGGTGGGCTCGGCGCGCGGGGAAAGCTCCACGAAGGCGAAGCGGCGGCGCATCGCGGCGTCGACGAGGGCGATGGAGCGGTCGGCGGTGTTCATGGTGCCGATGACGAAGAGGTTGGGCGGGAGGGCGAAGTCGTCGCCGGAGTACGTCAGACGGACCGACTTCTTGCGGTACTCGAGCAGGAAGTAGAGCTCACCGAAGACCTTGGCGAGATTGGCCCGGTTGATCTCGTCGATGATCAGGAAGTGGGGGAGGTGACGGTTGCCCTCGCGGGAGGCGAGGTCGGCGAGCTCGCGCAGCGGTCCTGCGGTGAGCCGGAACGCGACGTCGTGCGTCTCCGGGTCCTCGGTGGGCCGGAACCCCTCGAAGAAGTCCTCGTAGGCGTAGGAGGGGTGGAACTGGACCAGCTTCACCTGCTCCGGGCCGCCGCCGAAGTGCTCGGCGAGCCGCATGGCCAGGTAGGTCTTGCCGGTGCCGGGCGGACCATAGAGGACGATCTGCCGCTCCTCCCAGAGGAGTTCGCGCACCTCTTCGAGCCAGGCGAGGTCGTGGACGAGCAGGTCGTCGGCTAGGGCGGCTGTGACCCGCGGGAGGGCGAGTTCCTTCGGCTGCTCCTCCGGAAGGTCCACTATCGCGGCCGTGGGGGGCGCACCGAGCCTGGCGAGCGTGTCTGCGACGGTGGTCAGGTCCACCACGTCGTGCTGGACCGACAGCTTCTGCTGCAGTTCCTCGGGCAGGTCTTCGTACGGGTGGCCCTCCGGCTGCCAGACGGCCTTCCGGCGCAGGTTCGACAGGCCGCCGAGGGAGTCGGTCTGCTCGGCCGGGCCGTCGATCTCCCCGAGGTACAGCACGCCGTCGGCGAGGGTCACGATGGTGTCGCCTGCCCGCATCTGGGTCAGGAATGCGTGAATGTCGTCGACCAGGCCGCGCTTCTGGTTGTAGGTGGCGGAACCCTCGTAGCCTTCTTCGACGTAGTTACGCAGGGCGCTCTTGGTCGGGTCCGCCTCGTCGAGTGGGGGGAGATGGGCGCCGGACAGCGAGACGATCCCATCGGCGAGCCAGAGCCGCCGCACCAGGTTGTGCCCGGACACGTTGGAGCCGCGCACCAACCACGCCTTGTGCGGGATGCGCCAACTGCCGGGCAGGTAGTCGGCGAGGGGGTAGCCCTCGGTGGTCCGCCAGGTTTCGGGGCCGCCAGCGTTGTAGCCGAGCACGACAGTGGCGGCGGCCGAGGGCGAGTTGCACTCGATGTCGCGGTTTGCAACCCAGTACCCGGGACGGTCGTCCACGAGTGACCAGTCGGTCCGCAGGGCGGCGCGCAGTCGGCGGCCGTAGTCGCCCAGCTTGGGCCAGTCGGTCGCCGCCGCCGACGATCCCTCCAGCAGCAGGAACTTGGGCGAGCCGTTGTTGCCGATCTCGTCGAGAAGCCGCCCGCGTGCGACGAGGTCCACGCCAGGAAGTTTGATGCGGAACTCGGGGCGATCCGGGTGGGACATGGGGAGCCTTTCCTGCGTCAGCCTGGTGGGCGGCGCGCCTCAGCCTACGGGGCGGCGGGGGTGAGGGGGGTCTGTGCGGCGTTCTGCTTCGCCTGCTGCTTGTCCAGACGGTCCTGGTCGGCCCGGGCGCGGTAGTCGATGGGCTGGATGTGGACCTCGATGCCGAGGCGGCGCAGGGCGCGGGCCGTCTGGAGCAGCGAGATCTTGGACACCGTGAAGAGGGACTCCGGGGTGAGGGCGGCCCCCGTCTTCAGGGCGATGGCGAAGACCACCCGGCGCGGCGTGAAGTGGCCGTCGGGAAAGTCCGGGGACTTCGCCCGCACAGCCTCGACGAAGGCTCGGTTCGCGTCGACGGCGGTGTGCAGGGCGTCGGCCGAGATCCGCCCCTGGACGGCGAGGTGGCTGAGCGGTCCCGATTCGCCGGCCCGCTTGACGTGCACCAGGGTGCCGTCCGGCGCGACCAGGTCGGCCGCCTCGAAGCCGCGCACCGGGTGGAGCTCGCAGCGGATCATGTTCTTGTCGAGCACGTACCAGCCCAGCTTCCTGGCCACCAGCTCGTTGTAGCCGGCCTCGTGCGCGTCCTTGAGCCCCTCGACGCCGGCCTCGCTCTTCGTTGGCCACGCGGGGAAGCCGTGGTCCGGCGAGGCTGTGAAGAGTTCGCGCAGTTCGGTGTCGATGAACTCCTGGTGGTCAGCGCCGATCCTGCGCCACTTGTTCTCCTGGCGGAGGTAGCGACCGCTGTCCAACGAGATCTCGGCCGCGACCCACCTCAGCGCTGAGGTGGACCCGACAGTCACCTCGCCCGCGGGATCGGACACCACGTGGATCCTGGCCTTCCTCAGCGCCGCCAACCGTTTTTCCGCCGGCAGGCGGTCCAGCTGTTCGCGGAAGGCCTCGGCCGTCACCTCGTCGGTGAGGAAGCACTGGCTGTTGCCGGTCGGGTGGACGCGCAGCGCGGAGAACTCCGGCAGGTGGTCCAGCAGCGTGGTGGGCCACGCGAAGGCGACCCGCCCCGAGCTCTCCGGCTCGCCGAGTGCCTCGGCGAGCCGCTGATCGAGGTCCCTGACCAGCGGGTCGGTCTCCGGAAGACCGTCGATGCGCGAGAGCACATCGAGGCCCGGATTCGGCTCCTGGTCGAGCGTGGCCGCGATGGCGCGCAGGTCCGAGACGAGGTGGGTGGCGTCCACCGCGAGCGGGACTTTGAGGGAGGGGCCCCCGGCGACCCGAAGGCCGGCCCCCGGCTTCAGGGCCCGCTCGGCGGTCAGCCCGGTCCCCCGGGCGGTGGCGACCATGCGCGAGCAGATCTCGCCGTACTCGTCGAGCTCGAACTCCCGGGCGTGCCGGCCGCGCGCTGTGGAGGTGCGGTCTGTGTACACGCGCGGGTCCATCCGGGTGTGCGTCAGTTCCTTGAGGGTGTCCGGGTCGGCGGTACGCCGCACGTAGTCCATGCCGAAGGAGGGGGCGATCGACTCGGTCTCCAGCAGCAGGTGGCCGAACCCGAAGCAGACCGCGAAGACCCGGCCGGCCACGGACAGGAGGATGACGGCACCGGCACGACGGCTTGTCAGTTCGACCGGCTCGTCCACGAGCCGGCTCAGCGCTCCCAGCCAGGGCGGCTTTCCCGTCGCGCCGAGGTATCCGTACGCGGAGACGCAGGGGATGCCATCGACCGTGATGTCCCGGACCTGAAACTCCTTCCCCTGCTCGGAGCTCCGGCGGAGTGCCCGGCGCAGAGCCCTGGACGAGGAGCCCACGCCCTGGAGCAGGTAGAGCGTGGGCTCGGCAATCTCAGTGGGGGTGGCAAGGAGGGAGAGCTGTTCGTGCATGGCGGTACCAATCGTCGACAGGAAGCTCTGATGTTAACCAGAGTAGCAGCTGAGTGTGTTGGCGATGCTAACAAGCATGTAGCGTGCACGCTGTTAACTAGCGGTGCTGCTCGGTGCGCTGTCGCCGTGCCAGAAGGAGACGCCGGCTGTCGGCCGTACGAGGTCGCCGCTACGATCCGGAACTCGCTACGGAACCATGGACGGAGTCAGGGCGTGGAGAACGAGAACGAGGCCAGGATCAAGCGGGCGCTGGGAATCCCCTCCTGGAGGCACCTGTCCAAGGACAAGGTCGTCAATTTCGTGGCGGCGATGCCCGAGATGAGCGCCGAGGTGCGCCTGAAGCTCATTGAGAAGTTCCCCGTGTTCAAGGATCTCGCTAAGAACTCCGTGGAAGCGATGGTGGAGGCACACAAGTCGACGCTCTCGGCCAACGAGAAGAGTCAGGAACACTTCCACCAGGCCGCCCGGCAGCACAGGGACGCCCTCCAGAAGGACCTCGACAGGGACGACCTCAGCTGGGAACAGCGACTGTCACTCCATGAGTTCTTTCAGCAGAACGTCAATCAGGAGTCCCAGAAGGACAGCGAGAACAAGCCGTTCCTGGAGAGGACTTACAGGACGGTGGCAGTCGGCGCCGGCGCCGCAATGGCCCTTGGCGCCGTCTTCGTCGGCGCCAGGATCGTGGGTGGGAGCAAGGAGAGTGCCGAGGACTCTCCGGAAGCCTAGTCGCGGGCCTTTGGGTGGGTCATGGCTCATGCAGGCACCTCTGGCGCCTTGTCGAAACTGTGTGACCGGATCCTCCGTTCCGCGAGGATTCGCGCACCCGCGGCCCGGTCGCCCCGGGCAGGCCGGCGGCACCGGTTCGGGTACAGGTGGCGGCGGGTCCTCCGAGGGCGACAACACCTCGAACGGCAAGGGCCCGACGGGCGACGATGGAAGTCGGTGAGGGCGGGGCGGCGGAGGGCGTCTACATGGACTGCTTGGATGGGCTCTACTACCTCCACTCCGAGCGCGGTGGCTGCGAGTGGACCACCAGGCCGGAGAACGTCCAGCAGTTGGGTGCCGCCCGCTTCGTCAACGTGCAGCACCCGAGCCGGCCGCGTTCGGACGGCTCGATCGGAGACGTCGCGTGAAGCCCCGACTCGGTGTGATGGCGCCGCTGTTGTACGCCATCGTCGTGGCGCTCAGCGCACTCGTCGCCCTCGCGGTCGGCTGGCCCATCCGGCACGGACCCATCGGGCCGTGGCTCCTGGTCGGCGGGCTCGTCCTCGCGACCGGAGTGATCGGCGCGCTGCCGGTTCCTCTCTCGTTCAACCCTCCTGGAGAAACCGTGATGACCTCCCTGCCCAGAATTCTGACCGACCCGCCGGGCCGGCTCCCGGCCACCAGGCCCTCATCCTCAACCGCGGCGGGGCCGTCCTCTTGGTCGGCACCACCTGCAAGAGCGGCCTGACCCCTCCCGGCGGCAGCGCCGAGCGCAACGAACTCCCGCACCTCGCCGCCCGACGGCACATCGAGACCGAGACCGGCCTCGCCCTGCCGCTCGCCCGCGTTCTGGCCGTGGACTACGTGAACATGCAACTCCTGCCCGAGGGCATGAACTTCGTCTACTGGGGTGGCCGACTCGTGCCGACCCAGGAGCAGATCGTGAGACGCCACCGGCCGCCGGCGGAGATCGTCGAACTCCGCTGGGCCCGCCGTGCCGAGCTCGGCGGCCTGATGGAGGTTGACCAGCACCGGCGGGTGGAGCATGCCCTCGACGCCCTCAGTCGGGGCGCCCACCTGCAGATGCTCCTCCGGGGCGTCCCGGCGGCGTAGGTGCGGAGATGCACTTGCCCGCCTGGCGTCATGCGCCAGGCGGGCAAGAGCGTTGACGGCTACGCGTCGGCGGCAGGGTGGCGGGGCCCCTGGCCGGGCGGCGGGTTGAGCGTGGAACGGTAACTGCCGGACTCGCCCTCGGTCAGCGGATTCTCCAGAGTCAGCCCGGCGGCGGCCATCCGGTCGTACTCGGCGAGGATGAGCTCCTTGGTGCGGTAGGCGCCGTGGGCCTTGATGTCGTTGTCGCGGGTGACGTTGAAGGTGTCGAGGATGTACGCGGTGTCGTCGCGCGAGATTCCGTAGAGGTGGAAGAACAACGCGTCCAGCTCGGCGCGGATCACCGCCCGGCGCTCGGGATCCCAGCGGAACGGTGCACCCGTGTCACCGAGGTCGTGCGCGAAGGGCCCCATATCGGTTGCAGTGTAGGTGAGTTCCAGGACGCGTGGAGTGATAAACCCTGAGTGGGGCAGGAGCTGGTGTGGGGCGGGGACGGCCAGCTGTCGCACGATGAAGAAGCTCATGGATGTGCCGCCAACGGACTGTCGAGCCACGTAATCAACGACAAAAGAAGACCAGACCGCCGTAAGCAGCGCTGCGTGTGGGGAGAGAGCCAGCAGGAACTTGTGGCCGAATCCGTGGGCCGGAGCGACAGCCGCGATCAGCGTGCGCTCATCGCTCGAGCGACAGATGTCGCGCCAACCGAAGACCCACTCCCGATCCCACCCCTTGGCTGCCAGGCGACTGCGGACACCTTGCGCTTTGATCTCCCGGCCGGACTTGTCAATTTCGCCAGTAGGGGTGTCCTCTTCGGAGACCCAGTAGCGAGGCAGAGGGACGGCGCGTGGGTCTTGATGCTGTTCCACGGTGAAACGAGGGAGCGTGCCGACGGCGAGCTGCTTCTCAGTCGCGTTCTCGTATGTGGAGAAGCGGTGGTCGTAGTGGTGGAGCATCTTCGCCTCGTATAGCGGGAGCATGCGCGATCCAGCCTTGACGAACGTACTGCCCTCTGCGTGCCAGTCATCGGCGATGAGGTTCTCGCGGGTGTGAAACTTGTCGGAGTCCGTGTTCATCATGATCATGAGCTGGAACTTCATGTCCCACGGGTTGCCGTCAACATCGCTTTCTTTGATCAGTACCGGGGTGCGCCGGTAGATGCCCAGTGTGATTTCCATGTCGCGGCGGGAGCGGAAGACTGGGCAGGTTCCGGTGTTCGGGTTGAGGATTTGAATGTCGCGGCCTGTCAGAGGATAGGATCGTTCAGGAATCTGATCGACCTGCCTGAGTCGGAAGGCGATGGGGACCGGGGCCTCCGTGGAGCCTGATCCCGCCATGCAGAACAGGGCGAAGTTCACGCTGTGGTGGACGCCGGGAAAGACCTTCTCCTCGTTTTCGAAACCGTACAGCGCGACCAGGTGACCATGGGTTACTAGATCCTTGAAGAAGTACTGATTGAACGAGTCCGTGGCGATTCCTGAGGGCACAATCTGACCGCTCCGTCCGCGAACGGCCATGACGGTGCGAGCGTGTTCCGTGAAGAGTGAGTACGTGTTGAGTCGTCCGTATGCGGTCAGGGGGAATCGCCCAGAGCTGTGTGCGAAGTGTTTGAACCCGTCATTCTTGCGTTGTTCCTGCTTGAAGCGCGCATACAGTTCGGGGTCCTCGGTGGACAGCAGGTCGATCTTTTTGTTGCGGGCGGTCATGTTCGCCGCTTCAGCGATGTCCACTCGCTTTGCCGCGAAGAACTCGCGTGCGTCTACCTGAACTTGATCCCATGGAGGGTTCCCCACGACTGCGTCGAAGCCGCCGACCCATCCTGTTCCCGCCTGTACGTCCGCACTCGACTCCGGAACGGTGAACACCTCCGGGAACTCCAGGTGCCAGTGGAAGAAATGGTACTGATCGCGGAGCTTGGTGATCATGGAGTGAGTGTCGTCCGGTACCGCCGACTGGTTGCGGCCCCGAAGGGAGCGGAAGAGCTGGTCTGTCGGCGCCGCCGGAGCCCCGATGTGCTTTGGCCATACGAAGGCGGCGCACCAGGCGTCGGCGGCGTGCAGATCCTGAACGTACGTCGCCGACTCGACGTAGCCGCGATATGCCGCCTCCTGAGCCTGCACCTGCTCCAGGAGATCGGATGGCGCCGCCGTGATGCGGGTGAGTTCGGCGGCGTAGCGATCGTTGCCCGGGAGAGTGTCCGTGTCAAACAGGAGTTCGTCCGCACCTCCCCGCTGGGCTCTGTTGCGCTTGGCGAGACCTGCCGCGTACTTCTTGTCGTCGCCCTCGATCGCCTTGAACGCGTCCTCGGGGATGCCGTCGGCCAGCAGCTTGGGCGTCGCGCCGATCAGGCCGTTGCCGTGTTTGATATGCGCATCCAGGAAGCCGAGCGCCTTGCCGGGCTCCAGGGCCTCCAGCCACAGCGACACCTTGGCCAAGTCGACGGCCATCGGGTTGAGGTCGACGCCGTAGATGCATCGTGCCACAACCTCGTGCAGGGCGTGCCGGACGGCGTCTGTCGTCGGCTCGGGGTTGCGCTCGCGCACAGCCGCGATGCGTTTGGCGATACGCCGTGCGGAAGCGACCAGGAAGTGCCCGGACCCGCAGGCCGGGTCGCAGACCGTCAGCGACAGCAGCTCGGCGACGATGTCCTCCGTCGCGTCTGCACGCTCGGCTTCCTTCGCGCGCTGCTCGCCACGCTTCACGGCATCGTCTATCACCGGGTTCAGCGTCGTGTCGAGCAGGCACTCGATGAGCGAGGACGGCGTGTAGTAACTGCCGGTCGTCTTCCGGCTGTTGCCGGCGACCTCAACCAGTTCGAAGCTACGGTCCGTCGCCGAGTGCTTGGGCTCCAGCTCCAGCAGGGATTCGTAGACCGATCCCAGTTCCTCCGCGTCCAGGTGCCGGTAGTCCACCGCCCGCCACCGGCGGGCGCCGACGTCCCGGACCTGCGCGAGGTGGCGCACCGCCGTGAGCAGCGCCTCGTTGGAGAGCTTCAGCCCGTCGAGCGGCGCGTCCGCGCCGGTGTGGGAGAATAGGCCACCAAGGCCCGGCAGACCCAGCTCCTCCCGGCCGCCCGGGGTGCCGAGCGCGGTGAGCACGATCCGCAGCGCCTCGTACAGGTCGCCGTGGGCGGTGCCCTGACGTCGGCGGGCATGGGATCGAAGCCGCGCGGAGGAGAAGTACTTCTGGTAGGTCTCGCGCTGCCCCTCGGTCGCATCAGGATGGATCAGGGCGTCGCGGTCCTCGGCGACGAAGACGAACAGCAGACGGTAGACGAGACGCAGAAGGGCGTCGCGGAGGGCTTTCGGATCGGTGTCCTCGCGCAGCGCACCGTTGTCCGGGTGGCGCAGGAAGCCGGTGCCCAGCACCGTGAGCGCGTTCTGCACGCCGAGGCGCAACTGGTCGAGTGCCCGGGCGCCCGAAGTGACGGCCTCCGCGCGCCACTTCTCCAGCCAGCTGGCCGAGGCCGGGGCATCCTCCGGTACCGAGAACCGAGAGGCGTGCAACACGGAGTACAGCAAGACGAACTCGCTGAACAGCTCGCCGTCGAAGAGCGCTTCGAGATCGAACTCGACGTAGGCGGCAGTCGCGAAGGACGACGAATCGCGCAGCAGGCGCAGGCGGCGGCCGTTGGTCAGGACGGCCCACAGATGCGCCTCGGTCCGATTCAGGCAGTCCTGGAGCATGGACTGCGGCGGCATCTGTCCTGCCACGGCCCGCTTGTCGAGCTCCTGGTTCCACGGGATCTGGTGGATCAGGGCCGGGCCGTGGCGGTGGCTGACCGGGAAACGGTGCCCGGCATCCGCGTCGGCGGTGATGCCTTCCGCGCCGACCACTGTCAGCGTGCCGAAGTCGAGCTTGCGGAACAGCTGCGCAAGCCAGTCCGTCCCCGCCCGCCCGGTCGGGTCGGCGGCGGGCGCGCCCGTCTTTGGATCGGACGGCAGGGCCTCGCGCAACTCGCGCCAGAGCGGCTTCAGGTACTCCCAGGCCCGCTCGGCCTCGTCCCGCACCGGGACGGACGCGGGCAGCCCGTAGTCGGCCGGCTTGGTGCCCGGCAGGTTCCGGGCCTCCGCGATGCGCAGCAGCATGTCGGTGGGGAGCAGGCCGCCGACCGTGGTGACGGCGGTGAAGGCCTGGGCGGTGCGGGTGGTGGCGGCGGACATCAGGCGACGGCTCCAGCGGACGGGACGGCGGCGGGCGCGGGGTTGGCGGGCAGGTAGACGTACACGCCGAGGACGTCGGCGTCCTCCTGGGGCACGACCTTCAGGCCGCGGACGATCTCGTCGCTGGCCTTGCGGACCCGCCGGTGCGACGTGTCGAGCTCGGCGGCGAGGATCTTGCCGTACTCCTTCAGGTGGTCCGTCAGCCCGCCCAGACCGTCGAGGGTCCGGGCGGTCTGGTTGCGGGCCAGCTGCGGGTTGGTGTTGGCCGAGGCGCGCGCCGCCAGCAGGTCGGCCGCGGCCTCGTCGCTCAGCCAGCGGGCCCGGGCCGGCATGCCCTCGAAAGCGAGCAGCCGCGCGTCCTCGGCGACGATCTGCTTCTCGCCGCTGCGCGACGGCAGCGTCAGGTGGAAGCGGTACCGGACCAGCAGCAGCGTGGTGCGCACCGTCACCGCGTCCGTGGTGACCACGCCGCACCGGCGCGCGGGCCGCGGACCGGGGGTGTTGGCGTCGAGCGCGGAGTCGAGGACGTACGAGGCGATCGAGCCGACCGCCGGGTCGGTGCGGACCAGTGCCGCCTCGCCCCGACCGATCGCCGGTTCGGTGTGGAACGGGATCTCGCGGTCCTCCTCGACGATCCGCCCGCCCAGTGTGGCGGCCAGCGCGTCGCGCAGGCCCGCCGGTGTTCCGCCGACCTGCGCCGTGAAGTCCCCGGAGCCGTCGCGCGGGTCGCGGACCAGGGCCTCCAGCCCGTGCAGCGCCGCCAGGGTGAACTCGCGCACCTCTTCCGCCCCGCCCAGCGCCGCCCGGACCGCGGCCACCTCGCGGGCGACCTCCTCCGGGTGGATGGAGCGCTGCGCGTACTTGGAGCGGGAGGTCCGCTCGCGCTCCGCCGCCGAGTTCCACTCCCGCTCGGCCCGGTCGAAGGTCTCCTGGGCGCCGGGCAGGTCGAACAGGCTGTCCTGGACGCCCTGCCGACCGTGCAGCAGCAGCCACTCCACGATGGCGTCGGTGACGCCCGAGGCGGTCTCGTCCGGGACGGACACCGAGATGCCGAGGTCCTTCTGGATCTGCCGGTGCTTGGCGAACAGCACCTCCAGCACCTTGCCGTCGATGCCGTTGTCCTCGCCGAACATGGTGATGACGCGGACCTGGTCGCGCTTCTGCCCGTACCGGTCGACGCGGCCCTCGCGCTGGTCGTGGCGGGTCGGGTTCCAGGCGAGGTCGTAGTGGACGACGGCGTCGAAGTGGTGCTGGAGGTTGACGCCCTCGGAGAGACAGTCGGTGGCGATCAGCACCCGGCGGACGGCCGGGTCGTCGGCGCCCTCGGCGCCGAGCTCCTCGATGCGCTCCAGTCGCTGCTGCGGGGAGAGGGTGCCGGTGACGGCCGCGACCCTGGCCTTCTTGCCGAGCGCCCCGCTCAGCTCCTCCGCGAGGTACTCGGCGGTCGGGATGTAGCGGCAGAAGACGATCGGGTGGTAGCCGTCCGCGAGCAGCGACTTGAGGTGCTTGACCAGTGCCTTCAGCTTCGCGTCCTGTTGCGTTCCCTCCAGCGCCTTCGCCCGCTCGGCCAGCTCCTTCAGACGTGCTCCGGCGTCCTCGGTCTCGCTGGCGCCGGGGGCGACGTCCAGGCCTTCGAGGGTGTCGCTGTCGGCGGCATCGCTGTTCAGGGGCGCGCCCAGCGCGTCCGCCTCCTGGGGGGTGCGGGCGGCGGCCGAGGCCGAGCGGGTCCTGAGGGTCTGGGCGGCGGCGCGGGGCGAGGAGACCATCGAGCGCAGCAGCGCGATCACCGACCACCAGGCGATCCGTGCCTCGCGCCCGCCCTCGCCGCCGGCGGCCCGGACCCGCTCGCCGGCGTAGGCGATCGCGTCGTCGAGCAGGGCCCGGTAGCCGGGGGCGAGCTTGTACGGCTCGTCCTTCGTCCAGCGGTCGGACGGGAAGGCCGTGCGCTCGGCGAGTGAGTCGTCGGCGAGGCCGTCCTCCTTGGTGAGGTAACTGCGGACGTCGGCGCGCTTGCGGGCGACGAAGTGTTCGGCGAGCTTGGCCCGGTGGGCCGGGTTGTCCAGGTTCAGGTTCGCCAGCTCGGGCCTGACCAGGCCGAGCAGGTTGCGGAACGCGGACTCCTTGCCGGAGTGCGGGGTCGCGGTGAGCAGCACCAGGTGCCGCTCGGGATCGCCGGCCACACGCTGCAGCAGCTCGTAACGGAGCTGGTTGGCACCGGACTTGGACCCGTTCTGGGCATCGTCGGCGGCGACACAGGTGTGCGCCTCGTCGACGATGACCAGGTCGGGGCAGCGGCGGTAGAAGTCCTCCCGGTGGCGGGTGGACTTGATGAAGTCGCTCGAGATGATCGTGTACGGGTGCTTGTCGAAGATCGACTGGCCGAGCTCCAGACCGCGCTCCAGCCGGGAGACCGTGGAGGAGAGCACGAGCTCGGCGTCGATGCCGAACTTCTCCCGCAGCTCGCCCTGCCACTGCTCGGCCAGCGCGGGGGAGCAGAGCACGGCCAGCCGGCTCGCCTCGCCCTGCTCCAGCAGCTCCTTGGCGATCAGGCCCGCCTCGACGGTCTTGCCGATGCCGACGTCGTCCGAGATCAGCAGCCGGACGGTGCTCTGCCGCAGCGCCATCAGCAGCGGCACCAGCTGGTAGGCGCGCGGCTCCACCGCGATGGAGGCCAGCGAGCGGAACGGTCCGGCGCCCGAGCGGAAGCCGATCCGCAGGGCGGTGCGCAGCAGCCCGGCGGCGTACTGGCCGCCCAGGTCCTCCGGGCCGGGGGCGGCGAACTTGGCCTCCTCGACGTCCTCGAAGGCGGGGAAGACGGCGGCGATGTCGTCGTCGCCGCCGCCCAGCGGACGCAGCACCAGCAGGTCGGCGGCGCTCTCGGGCAGCACCACCCAGTCCCGGCCGCGGGCGGTCACCAGCGAGCCGGCCGTGTACGTGGGGCTCATGGAGTGTCTCGGTTCCTTACGGTGTGGTCGGCGGGTCGGGGTGTCAGGTCGGGGCGTCAGCGGGTGCGGAAGTAGTCGGCGTTCTTCTCGACGACGGCGTCCCAGTCTCCACCGACGGGGAAGCGCAGGACGTCCCAGCTGTTTTCCTGGAGCCGGTCCGCGGCCTCGTCGTCGCGGGTGGCGTCGTCGCCGTGGGCCGGGCCGTCGACGAAGACGGCCACGTTGGCGCCGTCGACCCGGAAGATCAGGTCGGGCTTGGCCGCGGCCTCCGGGACGAAGGCGGACACCTCGTCCGGCAGCCGGTGTCCCTTGGCCTTCAGCCAGCCGAGCAGGTCCCCGGCGGCGACGAGCGCGGCGACGTCGGTCTCCAGCCCGCCGGCCGGCCCGGTCCCGGAACCGTCGCCGGGCGCAGCGGCCGCCAGCAGCCGGTACCGCTCGCTGCGCGACTCGCCGCGGGCCTCGCGCTCGGTCCGTGCCGTCGCGAGCCGCAGCAGCAGCGGACGGGCCGCGTGGCGGCTGAGCTGGCGGTGGTGGCCCTGGTTGCCGTAGGTGAGGAGGCACTCGTAGCAGCCGCGGGCGCACTCCTCGCCCTCGGCGGGGCCGCCCCGGTCGGCCCCGTCTGCCGGGTCGAAGTGGCAGAGGTCCAGCGCGGTCCGGGCCGCCCGGGCGAGCGCGTCGCGGTCGTGCTGGAGCCGGCGCAGCACACCGGCGCCGCCCTCCGCGGCCTCGGTGAGGAGGATCCGGCGGCGCGGACCGTCGTCCGGGGGCAGGAGCTCGGCGGTCAGCTCGGCGTCCTCCAGCTCGAAGGCCGCCTCGATGCCGCGCTCCAGCGCGTACATGAACGACAGCGCGATCGGCTCCGGCTGGGCCTCGTCGAGGGTGACGACGAGGATGTTGCGGCGGTCCTCGACGTAGGGCAGGACCCGCTTCTTGCGGCGCTTCTCGTTGCCGTCCTCGTCGACGACCGGCAGGCCGGTGCCCTCGATGGCGTCGGCGGCGGCCTTGTCGTTGAGCCAGCGGCCGTCGCCGAGGTCGAGCCAGTAGCCGTCCGGCACGTTCTGCCGGTCCCGGACCCGGCCCAGGTTGGTGATCCGGACGGTGGCGGAGTCGCCGTAGTCGACGGTGAGCACCGGGGCGCCGCCGACGTCGGCGACGTGCGAGGTGAGACGGCCCTTGCGGTCACCGTGGTCCTGGAAGGCGTAGGAGGTTTCCAGGCGGAATCCGGCCCGGCGGCGCTCCTCCTCGTCGGAGGAGATCCGCTCGCGCGGGGTGGTGTAGACGGTGCGCAGCTGGAGCAGGCCGCCGCGCGGGTTGGGCAGGCGCTCCCCGCACATCTCGCAGACGTCGATGCCGGGCTGCACCTCGTGGTGGTAGCCGCAGCCGGCGCAGCGCCGGGACTCGGCCGTCGCCAGATCGCCCGAGGCGTCCGGCGGCAGCTGGACCCGGGTCACCTGGTAGCGGGCGCCCTCGTGGTAGATCAGCGCCCCGGGGCCGAACTCGCGGATGGCGAGGAAGCGGGGACGCTGGAGGTAGTCGCCGTCGCTGTTGCGGCGGTTGCCGGAGCGCGCGATGTAGGCGGCCAGCGGCAGGCGCGGGAAGCTGTAGCCGGGAAGGAAGCCCTCGGAGGCGAGGTAGCGGTAGGGGTTGAAGTCACTCATCACGGACTTGGCGTCCGTGGAGCGGTTCAGCAGCAGGTCCCGCTGGGTCTCGGCCTCGCGGCGGCGCGAACGGGCGCGCGACTGCTCGCCGTTGCTCAGGGTGGTGTCGACGACCCGCCGGTTCTGCTCGTACTGGTCGAGGACGGCGGCGCGGAACAACAGCCGCCACCGGCCGAAGGCGGCGTCGAAGGTGCCCGGGGCCTTGTCGATCTGGATCTCGATCCAGTCGTCGTACCACCAGGTGGTGTCCTCGAAGGCGGGGATGAGCGGGGCCAGCACGGTACGGGCGGCCGCGACCGCGCGGCGCCGCGCGCTCTCGTCGAGGGACAGGTCCCGGATGTCGGGGAGCAGCGGCAGCGGCATCTCCGGATCGGGGCGCTCCTCGCCGTCGGGGTCGTAGGCGACGTCGATCACGTCGGGGACGGCGCGCCCGAGCCTCATGCCCGTCTCGGCCAGCCAGATGGCCTGGAGGTGGGAACGGACCAGGTCCTCGTTGGCGAGGTCCAGACGCGGCGGGGCGACCTGGCCGGCGACCATGTCCCGTGAGCGGCGGAAGTAGTACTGGTCGTGGCTGTTGCCGGTCGCGCAGTAGGTGGTCACCAGCGCGGGCTGCCCGGACCGCCCGGCGCGTCCGGAGCGCTGGGCGTAGTTGGCGGGCGTCGGGGGCACGTTGCGCATCATGACGGCGTTGAGCGAGGAGATGTCCACGCCCAGCTCCATCGTCGGCGAGCAGTACATCAGCGGCAGGTCGGCCTCGTAGAAGTCCTGCTCGCGCTGCTGGCGCTCCTCCGGGGTGACCTGCGCGGTGTGCTCACGGGCGAACAGCCCGGCGAGCCCGGTGGCCGCGTCCCGGTACAGGCGACGGAAGAAGGGGTTGACGCGCGGCCCCTCCCCACTGTTGTAGGTGCGGGTCAGCGGGTCGAGGGCGCCGATGTCCCCGGTGCCCGCGCGCCAGACCAGCACGGCGGCGGAGACCCGGTACCCCGTGCGCTTCTCGGCGGCGCGGCGGCGGAAGGCCGGCCCGGAACTCTCCGGTGCGACCTCCACCTCGTTCACCAGCCCGGCGTCGCGGAGCACCCCGAGCAGCTCCGCGATGACCTGCTGGAGGTCCACCGGATCGAGTCCGCGGAAGGCGGGAACCGTGCGCCGCAGGTACTTGCCGAACTTGCCGCGCGAGGACAGGAACAGCGCGGACCGCTCCAGACCGGGCCGGGAGGCGGACGGATAGGCGGTGCCGATGGCGGGCCGGTCGCTCTCCGAGAGCACCCAGGCACCGGTCAGCCGTTCCTCGCTGGCGCGCTGGAGAGCGTCGAAATCGTCGCGGAAGTACTGCACGTCGACGGCGAGCGCCCGGCGCATGAAGTCCAGCAGGGTCCGCGCGACCTCGGCGCGCAGCGCCGGCTCGGCGTCGCGCAGGGCGGCGTGCGAGGCCTGCCAGCGCTCCTGCTCGGCGGCGATCCACTCCAGGTCCTCGTACTCGATGCGGAGCAGGCCCGTCTGCTCCAGGTTCGGCATGGTGATCCGCCACCCGCGCTCCAGATCGCGGTAGAGCCGGTATCCGACGACGTCGCGGAAGGTCTTGGTGGCCCGCCGCTCCAGAGCCGGGGCCAGCTTCGCGTTACCGGTGTACTCGTACGGGGCGAGGCCCATCACCTCGGTGACCGCCTGCGCCAGGTCGTCGTGGTGCAGGCCGTCCTCACCGGCCCGCAGCGCCGCCTGGTACAGGGCGCCGCGCAACTGCGTGACCTGGGCGAAGTCGTTGAAGTGCCCGGCCTGGAGGGAGGCGTCCTGCCGGTTGTCGACGAAGGTGAGCAGCTTGCGGGCCCGCTTGGACAGCACCTCCGCCGGGACCTCGCGCAGCGACTTCACGATCGTCGCGGAGATCACGGAGGTCGCGGAGGAGCGGCCTTCCTGGTCGAGGGTGGCGAGCTTGGCGAAGTCCCGGCCGCGGGTCTGTTCGTAGGAGATCTGGCAGTGCAGGCAGAACAGGAAGGGCGCGGGGACGAACGCGGCCACCAGCCCCTCGCCCGACTCCCGGCCGTGCGGGTCGACCACGACGCGCTGCGGCAGCCGAGGGCGGTAGGACTTCTTGACCGTGTTCACGCCCTGGGTGTCCGGCTCAAGCCAGGACTCGGGGAGCCGGCGGTCGTCCACCGCCCGCTGCGGGTCGGCCGGCCACTCGTAGTCCTCGCCGGGCACGCCGATGTAGAGGTAGCCCTCGCCGTCGCGCCCGCCGGAGGCGGAGGTGTCGCGGCGCGGCTCGTAGCGGACCGCGCCGTCCTCGGTGCAGCGCCACACGGTGACGTACTCCTGGCCGCACTCGCGGCAGAACGCCAGCGGGAAGAGCGGCCTGCCGTCGCTTCCGGGCTGCTCCAGCTGGTAGGTGCGGGTCAGCGGGCGGGTGAGCGGGTCCTCCAGGGTCGTGTAGACGGTGTCGCCCTTGGAGAGGAACTGGTGCAGCCGGAACGCGAACAACGGCCGGTCACTGACGGGGTGCTTGGCCTGGGAGCCGGCTTCCAGCGTCGCCCTGATCGCCTCCTGGACGGTCTCCTCCGGGACCCCGGAGGCTGCGGAGAGTTCGGCCGCGGCCTCCTCGATCTTGCCGGGGGAGCGGCGCCGGAGCCGGCCGGTCCCCTCCTCGCGCTCCAGCCCGAACCGGGACTCGATCCAGCGGGCCAGCGGGTCCTTCGTCAGCGCCTCGTACCCGCGGGGTGCGGCGACGGCCCGCAGCCGCTCGACCGGGACGGTCGCGGGCGGTTCCTCGGTGGCGCGGACGAGGGTCTCGCCGATCACCCGCCGGGGCAGGATGGTGGTGCCGAAGAGCCGACCGGCGACCTTGGCGACCTCCCGCTGCTGCTCCTCCCAGCTGCCCTCGGTCGACATGGTCGCGGACGTGCCGACGCACTGGAGCGTGTCCGCCGCCCGGCAGGCCTCGCGGACCCGGCGGATGAGCAGGGCGACGTCGGCGCCCTGCCGGCCGCGGTAGGTGTGCAGCTCGTCGAAGACCAGGAACTGCAGGCCCTCGGCCATCCGGACCAGGCTGTCCCGGTCGCCGGGACGGGTGAGCATCAGCTCCAGCATCACGTAGTTGGTGAGCAGGATGTCCGGCGGGTTCTTCCGGATCTCGTCGCGCCGCTCGTCGCTCTCCTGCCCGGTGTAGCGGGCGAAGGTGACCGGCTCGCGGCCCTCGCCGAACCCGTACCGCAGGAACTTCTCCAACTCCTTGAGCTGGGAGTTGGCCAGGGCGTTCATCGGGTACACGACGATCGCGCGCACCCGTCCCGCGGTGCCGGGCCCCGCCGCCGCGCGCTCCCTCAGTACGCGGTCGACGATCGGGACGATGTAGGAGAGCGACTTGCCGGAGCCGGTGCCTGTGGTGAGCACGTAGGAGTCGCCGGCCCGGGCCGCCTCGATCGCCTCGCGCTGATGGCGGTGGAAGGGGATCGGCCGGCCGTCCGGGCGGCGCGAGGTCTCCTTCTTGCCCGTCTGGAAGATCTCGGCGCACTTCGGGTGGAGGATGTCGTCCCGGACCAGGGCGTCGACCTGGCCACCGTCCGCGAAGAAGGGGTTGAGGGAGAGCCACGGGTCGGGCCACTGCGACTTGCCCGCCAGGTCGTCCTCGATGAAGCCGGCGATCCGGCCGTCCCGGACGACCGCGGCGCCCTTGGTGAAGCGCTCGTACTCGTCGATCAGGGTCTCGTGGATGCCGAAGACGTCCATCGCGTCCGGCAGCCTGCGGAGCGGGCGCGGAACCGGCACGGGGGCGGCCGGCGTGGGCTCGCGGAACTCGGTGCGCAGCCGCTCGACCGGGTCCATCGCCCTCCAGTGCGGGGGGAGCAGGGCGGCGGTCTCGTCCGGGGCCAGGGCGAGCGGGACCAGCGCCTCGCGGACCAGAGTCGCGTTCTCCGGCCGGTTGGCCTGGTCCTTCTCCAGCAGACGGGAGACGAGGCGGACCAGCTCGGGCGGCAAGTCCGGGCGGATGACGGTGAGTGGCGGAGGAGTGTCGTGCTGGTGCTGCTGAAAGAGGTCGTAGGGCGTCTTCGCGGAGAAGGGGGGCTTGCCGATCAGCAGCTCGTAGAGGATGCAGCCCAGCGCGTAGAGGTCGGCGGGGGCCGTCACCTGCTCGGCCCGGAACTGCTCCGGGGCCATGTACCGGGCGGTGCCGACGCTCACTCCGGTGCTGGTGAGCCGGGCCTGGTCGGGGTCGTCGACGATCCGGCCCATGCCGAAGTCGAGGATCTTGACCGTGCCGTCGTGGGTGAGCATCACGTTGGCCGGCTTGAGGTCGCGGTGAACGACACCGGCTGCATGCGCCGAGGCCAGCCCGGCCGCGATCTGCGCCGCGATGGCGGCGGCCCAGGAGACCGGGAGCTGGGGCTCCTCCTCGATCAGGTCACCGAGCGGGCTCCCGTCGAGCAGTTCCATCACCAGGTACGGCAGGCTGCCGCCGGTGGCTGGGGTGTCCACGCCGCCGGCGACGAGCCGGGTCAGATTGGGGTGGCGGGGGGAGAGGCGGCGCATGATGTCCACCTCGCGGCGGAAGCGCTCGACCTCCTTGCTGTCCTCGGACGCGTCGATCGCGAGGCCGGTCCGGCTGCGCAGGATCGTCTTCAGGGCGACTTTCCGGTCCGGGGAGCCGTCCGGGGCGTCGAGGTCGATCGCTTCGTGGACTTCCCCCATGTTGCCGCGACCGATAGGTCCCACGACGCTGAACCTGTTTGCGACCGTCCCCAGACCCACTGGCGCTCCCCTGCCTCACGTGTCTTGTTCTCGTCGTGCGCGGCAGACCGGCAGCCTGCTGGCTGCCAGCTTACTCGACGAGCTGTGCACACAATCTATTGCACGTTGACTATGTCAACGCGAG
Organism: Kitasatospora sp. NPDC005856; assembly: GCF_040629945.1. NCBI lineage: Bacteria > Bacillati > Actinomycetota > Actinomycetes > Kitasatosporales > Streptomycetaceae > Kitasatospora > Kitasatospora sp. NPDC005856. The sequence continues at coordinate 31,130 of NZ_JBEXWT010000075.1, forward strand.
GCTATATAAAGTGACTGCCAACTGCTCCTCGCGCCGCCAGCGCGCTACGGGCGGAGCTGGTGCGTGAGTGATGTCAACACAGTGAGAGCCTCCTGTGTATATGGGTAACGGCGTGTACGGTGGCGGCCATGGAAGACCCTGCGACGTTCGGACCGGTCAGCGACGATGTGCCACCGACACTCGTCACCAGTGCTGAGATCGCCCGTTTGGCGGGTGTCACCCGAGCTGCGGTCTCCAACTGGCGGCGCCGCTACGACGACTTCCCGACGGCCGCAGCCGGAAGCGGTTCGAGCCCGCTCTTCGACTGGCCCGCCGTCCAGGAATGGCTGCGTCGACGCGACCGGCACCAGGAGGTCTCCCTGGAGGTTCAGGCCTGGCAGGCGCTGCGCACTGCGTACGGCGACGCGACTGTGGCTGCCGTGGCGGCTGCGGCGAGGTATCTTGCGGGCACCTCCGAAGGCGAAGCCGGCAGCGACACCGCGGGGACGACCTCACCTCTCCCGGACGCTGTGCAGGGCCTGTTGGACCGACTCGTCGAGGAGTCGGACCCGAGTACCGCGCTGCGCGCACTCACCGACCGGATGGCCGACTCCGTCCGCCGGTCGGGGTCCGATCAGGTCACCTCCCCGCTGATTGTCCGTGCTGTCGGCCACTTCGCGCCGACACCCCAGTCCGGCTGGACCGTGTTCGATCCGGCGTGCGGGATCGGCGCCCTGCTTTTCGCGCTGGAGTCCGAGCACGATCTCGTCCGGGTCGGTCAGGACAGCGATGTCGACGCCGTGGACATTTCCGTTGCTCGTGCCGGTCTCGCCGGTCACGGCGAGGTCCGGATCGCCCACGGCGACTCCCTGCGGTGTGACCGCTATCCGGGGCTCGCCGCGAACCTCGTGCTCTGCGACCCGCCCGTTGCCGCCGGGGACTGGGGGCGGGATGAACTCCTGCTCGACCACCGGTGGGAGTTCGGTACCCCGTCCCGCGCAGAGGGTGAGCTGGCCTGGCTCCAACACGCCTACGCGCACACCGCCCCGGGCGGCCAGGTCCTCATGGTGATGCCTGCCTCCGTCGCCTACCGCAAAGCCGGGCGTCGGATCCGCGCCGAGCTGGTCCGCCGCGGCATCGTCCGCCAGGTCGTGGCCCTTCCTGGCGGGATGGCTTCCGGTCATGTCCTCCCTGTTCACCTGTGGAACCTTCGGCGACCGGTGGACGGCGAACCGCGCCCCGAGAGCGTCCGCTTGATCGACCTGACCGGGAACACCCCCAACGGTCCGCTCCGGCCGACCGACGCACAGACTGTGGATGTTCCGCTGGTGGACCTCCTGGACGACGTCGTCGACCTCACCCCTGCTGTCCACCTGCCCACCGTCCGGCGGGATCTCGCCCACGAGTACGAGCAGGCGCGATCCGAACTCGCCGACGCCCTTGCCGGGCTGCACGGCCGGTTGCCCGAGCTGCGGCGCGGCGACGGCGCCGATTTGTGGGACGGTGCCACCGTCACCGTTTCCGACCTTGTCCGTGCCGGACTCGTCGAACTGCGCGATGGCGAACCCCGGGCGGTAGGCAGCCAGGTCGACCCCGAGTACCTCGACGGATTCCTCCACGCCAGTCCCAACGTCCGCCGCTCGACCTCCCAGAGCGGTTCGTACCGTCTGGACGTCAAGGGCGCCCGCATTCCCCAGCGCGAACTCTCCGTCCAGCGCCGCTACGGCATCGCGTTCCGGGCGCTGCGCGACATGGAGCGCGAGGCCACCAGGCTGGCGCAAGCCGCGCAGCGCCTCGCCGACATCGCCCGCGAAGGGCTGGGCACCGGAGATCTGGAGCCTGACGGAACGTAAGCGGAGCTCCGACCCCGACTCGTGGGTCTTCCCGCGTACGCGACGACATGCTCCTGCCGGTCAGGGCGGCGCCTTGTGGTGTAACACCGGAAACTGACAGGATGTCAGGCCGAATGCTTCTCGCGCGATGCGAGCCGGACGCCTCGCCCTGGCGGCACGGAGAAGGAGGCAGGATGGCACGGGTGAACCTGCGGGCCGTGTTCATGAGCGGCCTGTCGTCCACCGTCACGGCGCAGCAGGTCTTCACCAACCGGGTCGACGAGGTGGCGGCCTTCAATCGGTCGGTGGAGTGCCTGCGCCAGACGTTGGACGAGGCCGAGGTCTCGCCGGTGATGGACCGGGCGCAGGGGCGCCGCAACGTCCTGACGCTGTACGGGGTCGGCGGCATAGGCAAGACGACGCTCTCCCACGAGCTGGAGCGCCGGCTGCTCGCCGACGCGGCGGCCGAGAGCCGAGACGATGTCGTGGCCGTGCGCGTCGACCTCTCCGAGGACGGCGCATGCGACATCGAGGGCCTGCTGTTGCGCCTGCGGGCAGGGTTGGGGCAGTTGGGCACCCGCTGGCAGGCGTTCGACCTGGCTCTCGCTTCGTACTGGGCCCGCGCGCACCCCGGGGAAGCCCTGCAGGACTTCCTCGACTCCTCACCGGCCCTGCGCCGGGCCTCCCGGAGCATCGGACTCGGCGACCAGATCGCGGAGACGGTGCGGGACGTCGACCCCGCCGGGCTCGGCGGGCTGACCGGGCTCGCTCACCGTGCCGCCCTGGCCACCTACCGCGCCGTCCGCGACCGGGTACGCGAGGGGAGGCTGCTGGTCGACTGCGAGCTGTTCGCCGAACTGGTCGAGGCCGACGCGGACTACGAGACGCTCTCCTACTTCCCGTACCTGCTCGCCTGGGACCTCGACCGGCTGCCGCACCGGGGCCAGCCAGCCCGTCGGCCCACGGTGTGCGTGTTCCTGGACACCTTCGAGGTGGTCAACGGGCGCGCCGACCGCGCGGTGGAGCGCCTGATCCAGCGCTGCGCCTATCTGATGCCCAACGTACTATTCGTGATCACGGGCCGGAACCGGGTGGACTGGGCCGACGCTGGCATGGGCGGCGAGCTGGACTTCACCGGCCCGCAGTGCTGGCCCAACCTGCACTTCAGCAACGACACTGTGGAACCCCGTCAACACCTCGTCGGCTACCTCTCGGACTCCGACGCCGACAGTTACCTCCGCGAGGCGCTGGTCCGGGACGGCCAACCCGCCATGTCCGCCGAGGTCCGTCGGCGCATCATCTCCGGAGGCCAGGGGCTGCCGCTGTACCTGGACCTGTCGGTGTCGCACTTCGTCGCGCTCCTCGCCCGCGGCGGGCAGCCGTCGCCGGTCGACTTCGGCGGCTCGTTCACGGCGGTGGCCACCCGGTCGATCCGTGACCTACCCCGAGAGGAACGCGATCTGGTCCGGACCGCGGCGCTCACCGACAGGGTCGGTGCCGAACTGCTGCGGGCCGGACAGCCCGGCGTCTCCGACGGCAGCGTCGCCCGATTCCTGCGTCGGCCGTTCCTGACCCACGACGACGCCTACGCGCTGCCGTACGCCCTGCACGCGGCGCTCCGTCACGCCATCGGGGAGGCGGACCGGACCCTCCCGGACGGCTGGTCCGACCGCGACCGCAGCGAGGTCGCGGCCCGACTGCTCTCCTGGTGGGGACAGCGCCTCGGGCCGGGCGCCGGGCGGGTCGCCGTCGCCCACGCCCTGGAATCCGGGCTCAAGCTCTCGGCGGCCCACGGGGTTTTCGAGGACTGGATGGCCCGTGCGACGCAGCGCTTGGTCGAGGCGGGGCAGTGGTCCGAGCTGGGCGCCGGGCTCACCGTCGAACGGACCGGAACGCCGGAATACCAGGCCGTACTCGCCGCCATACGGGGTGTGCAACTCCGTCGTACGGGCCACGCCGCGCAGGCGGTCGAGGTACTCGGCGAGGCGGGGGAAGGCCTCCCCTTGGGCAGTCCGACCGCGCAGCTGGTGCGGATCCACCTCGCCCACGCGCTGCGCAACCACGGCGACTACACCGAGGCGGCCGAGATCTACCGTGCTCTGGCGGGGGGCGAGTTCGACGCGGCGGCCCGGTACTGGCTCTGCGACTTCGACTATCTCAACGGGCGGTTCGGAACCGCCCTGGGTTCACTGCGGGAACAGCGTAGCCGAGGGCCGGAGGACGAGGGCGAGCGACTCCGGCTGATCGGACACATCTGGCGAGTCAACGCCCGCTTCGACGAAGCGAGTGCCGCGTACGGCGAGGCAATCGGCCTGGCCCGGCGCGAGGGCCTGGCTGCCGCGGAGGCGAAGGCGCTGGCCAACCTGGCGCAGACCGTGTGCTGGTCCGGCGACACGGCAGCGGTGTCGGACGCGGCGGCCCGCGCGCGGAACCTGCTCGACCTGGTGCCCAACCCCGTCGAACTGGTCAAGGTCCGCTCCGCTGAGGCGGTCGCTCACGCGGTGGCCGGTGATGACGGGGCCGCTGTGCAGGCGATAGAGGGCACCCGGCGGCTGGCGGACGGCATCGGGTACCGCGGGGGTCACAACCTGGCCGACGTGGTTCAAGTCCTGCTCCGAGTCCTCGACGGTGACCTCGACGGCGCCCGCCGCACACGGGCCGAGCTCGACGCGCGAACCCGTCGGTCAGGCGGCAACACCTACTGGGTCCCGATCGTGACCAGTTGGATTGAGGGGGTCCAGGCGGCGATGGAGTACGAACCGCGAGTCGAGTGGGTCGACGGCCCGGCCGTGTCGTTGGGCCGGTGGGCGCAGGTAGCCGCGCGACGATGAGACACCGGAGCCCTGAGGTGTAGGGCCGGATCGGACGAGGGGAAGAGTGCTCATGACCAACCCGGGACGCATCGAGTCGGTACGCGTCGGCTTGGTCGGGGTCGGCATCATCGCCGAGACCCACTTCGCCGTCCTTGCCGAACGGCCGGACGTGCAGCTGGAGTTCACAGTCGATCCCCGACCCGCGGCGCCCGTGGAGTTCCGAGGTCGCAGGCCGCCCCACTACGGCGAACTCGCCCGCGCGCTCGACGAGCACCAGCCGGATCTGGTGGTGATCGCCACCCCGACCGAGACGCACGCCGAACTGACGGAGCTGACCCTGCTCCGCTCCACGGGCCGGGTACTGGTGGAGAAGCCGCTCGTGCATGATCGCGGAGCCCTCGCAGCGTTGCGCGACCTGGACGGCAAGGCCGACGTGTGCGGCCGCGTGTTCACCGCTCACCACTTCGCCTTCTCGCCGGAGGTCGACTGGGCGGCAGAGCTGATCGCCGCGCACCCCGACTGGGGGCCGGTCACGACCATCACCTCTGCCTTCTACGATCCCTATGTCCTGCGAGGAGCGGAAGCCTTCGCCTCGTACGTCTCCAGCTGGATGGACTCCGGGGTGAACCAGCTCAGCATGCTCACCCGCTTCGTGGAACTCACCGGACTCACCTCTGCCCGGCAGATGGACGGAGGCGCGAGTGCATGGTGCACAGTGGAATTCCGGTCCCAGGGCGAGATCGGCTCGGCCCGTTTGCGCAGCAGCTGGCTCACTGGCTCCAGCAGCAAGGAGAGTAACCTGGTGCTCGGCCGTTCCGGTGTCGAGGTCTGGATCGACCACACCGCCATGACCGGGTTCGCTGCCCGGGACGGTGAGTTGCTGGCTTCCTTCGGTAACGATGGCCGGACCGCACGGAAGATCGCCCACTACCGCCCGCTCTACGCCAGCTTGCTCTCCGACCGGCCTGATCCGGTACTCGGCTTCGACGCCGCAGCGACGATCACCGCGATCCATCACATGGTGTTGTGAGACCGATAGCCGCCGATCGCGGTCGATCTCCGTCCCGTCCGATGCTGACGATTTGCTGACCGTGGATGCTCCTCCAGGCTTCTGAGCTGGGAAGATATCGACATGTGCTCGGTATGTGGTGGAACTTCATCGGCCGATCCGGTGAGGAGATCGTGCAGGCACGAAACGACTGGGAAAAGGGAATTCGCTTCGGTGAAGTCCACGGCTACGACGGCGCCCGGCTGATGGCGCCGGAGCTTCCCGACATCCCGCTGAAGGTGCGCGGACGTGTGCGCTGACCGGGGACGATACCTCGCTGTCGGCCTCTGTGTCCGCTGCTGTCGACATGGCTTTGGGGGCATCTGGAGGTTCCTGGTGAGCGAGTTCCACTCCTCGTGCCTGCCTCCTTGGAAAGTCAACTCGTAGGGTCGGTCGATTCTCAGGTGTGGGCACCTCTCGCAAGGTCTGCCCGTATCGATGCTGACCCATTGCCGACTTCTCTGACTCCAAATCGGCTTTGGTTCGACGGCTTCGGAGAGGCGGAGCTTTGCCGGCTGGGGCGAACACTGGCCCGGTGTGCGCGACACGTAGCGCGAAGACATCGCGAGTTCGAACCGGCTCAGCTCGTAGCAGGTGCTGGAGGGGCAGGAAGCGGCAGCCACCGTCCTCGTCGGTTTGCGAGGAACGCGGCGAGCGTCAAGGTGCCGCCCAGGATGGCCCAGAGGCCGAACCAGGAGTTTGGCGCGACGCCCGCCCCGACGCGGATCCCGCTCCGGCGGCAGCGACTCGATCACCGCCCACTGAGCATCCGTCAACGACGAGGCATGGACCGGCTTGCACGAACACGCACATGGCGGTGATCTTCGCGGTCGAGACGCCCGCGAAGATCACCGCCCAACGTCACACCACGCAGTTGATCAATGACACAACACTTCCTCAGCCCGGCGGCACCGGTCGCCGGCCGATGTGCTCCGGGCCCGCCCGGTTCATCCGAGAGCGCCGGGGAACCCGCCGCCCTCCAGGTGGTCGCGCCAGACGGCGAGCAGGCTCCGGGTGGTGGACCGGTCGGCGCTCTCCGCCCAGAGGTGGGCGGTCGCGCGGGCGGGGTCGGGCAGGACGTGCACCCAGTCGCCGTTGGTCATTGTGGCGTGGACACCCTCGACGGCCCCGCTGGTGTCGACCAGGTAGCCGTGGCGGCCCGCGAAGTCGAGGGCGCGGCGCATCACCGCGCCCTTCGCCGCCGCGGGGACGGCGATCGGCACGTGCTGGACGTGCGGGACGGGGATGCCCGCGACGAGCTCGTGCAGCGGCCCGGTGGTCCGGGCGAGCAGCACCGCGAACCGGGCCAGCGCGGCGACGGCGTCGTGGGTGGCGGCGAGCGCGGGCACGGTGAACCCGCCACGGGCGTCGGCGGCCAGCACCGCCCGGTGCTCCCGGACCGCCGTGGCCAGGGCGGCCGCGCCGGCGGCGGTCCGTACGATCCGGGTACCGTGCGGCGCGGCCAGTTGCTCGGCCAGGCGGCTGGCGGTCACCGGCAGCACCACGGTGCCGCCCGGACGCCGCGTCGTGTGGAGGACGAGCAGGGTGAGCAGCGCGTGCTGGTCCTCGACCGGGTGGCCCTGGTCGTCGACCAGGGTGAGCCGCTCGCCCAGCGGGTCGAGCTGCGCGCCGAAGGAGGCTCGCGCCGAGGTGACCGCGTACCCGAGCCGCGTCAGCGCCGTGCGGCGCTGCTCCGGGGTCCGGGTGGGGTGGCCGCGGTCGGGGCCCGGGTTGGTGAGCAGTGCTTCCACGCCGAGCCGGCCGAACAGCTCGGGCAGCAGCTGGGCGGCGCTGCCGTGGCCGGCGTCGACCACGATCCGCAGCCCGACGGGGCCGGTGTGGTCGGTCCCGAGCGCGCCGAGCAGCGCGTCCAGGTAGCTCTGGTGCACCTCGCCGGGGACGGAGATGTCGGTGAACTCGTCCGGGAGCGCCCGGCGGTACTCCTGTCGGGCGAAGGCGCGGTCGAGTCGGCGCTGCGCGGCGTTGGGGAGGTCCGCGCCGTGCTCGTCCAGCAGCAGGATGTCCAGCGCGTCCGGGTCGCCCGGTGTGGTGTGCACGACGAGCCCGCCGGCGGCCTGCCGCGCGGTGTGCCACCGGGCGAGCGGTACCGGCACGTCGTCCAGGTCGTGGACCCGGACGGCGGACGCCTGGAGGGCGGCGGCGACCGCGTGCTTGATGCTCCGCGCCGCCCGTCCGTGGTCGCGTGCGAGCGTGACGACGGCGCCCTTGGGGAGGGTGCCGGCACAGGCGGTGGCCAGTTCGACGGCCAGCTCGGGGGTCAGCTCGACGTTGACCGTCCCGGTGGCGCCGCGAGCGCCGAACAGGCTGGCCCGGGCCTGCGTCTGGCGGATCAGCGACGTGCGCACGGTGGCGCCGGCGGCGATCGTGCGGGAGGGGTGGATCCGGGCCTCGCCGGTGACCGTAGCGCCCCGGCCGACCAGGGAGCCGTCGCCGACCACCGCGCCCTCGGTGATCCGTGCCTCGGCGAGGACGTCGACGTTCCGGCCGATGACGCAGCCGTGCAGGTCGGCCCGGGGGCCGATCCGGGCGCCCTCGTGCAGGACCGCCCGGTGCAGCCGGGCGCCGCGCCCGACCACGGCGCCGGCCCCCACCACGGTGTGTCCGTGCACCCGGGCGCCGGCCTCGACGGTGGCGTGCGCGCCGATGAGCAGCGGGCCGTGCAGTTCCGCGTCCGGGTGGACGCGGGCGCTGGCCGCCACCCGGACGCCCGGGGAGCGTTGGAAACCGTCGAGCTCGACGGTCACCCGCCCCTGCAGCACGTCGACCTGGGCCTGGCGGTAGCTCTCGTGGCCGCCGACGTCCTGCCAGTAGCCCTCGGCCAGGTAACCGTAGACGCCCTTGCCGTCCTCCATCAGCCGTGGGAAGACGTCCGCGGACCAGTCGACCGGGACTCCGGGCTCGATGAGGTCGAGCACCTCCGGCTCCATCACGTATATCCCGGTGTTGACGGTGTCCGAGAAGACCTGGCCCCAGGTGGGCTTCTCCAGGAACCGCTCGATCCGGCCCTCGTCGTCGGTCAGGACGATGCCGAACTCGCGCGGGTCGGGCACCCGGGTGAGGCAGACGGTGACCAGCGCGCCCTTGCGGCGGTGGTAGGCGATCAGGTCGGTGAGGTCGATGTCGGTGAGCGCGTCCCCGGAGATCACCACGAAGGTGTCGTCGGCGAGCTCGGTCTCGGCGTTCTTGACGCTGCCCGCGGTGCCCAGCGGGGTCTCCTCCAGCGCGTACGAGAGGTCGACGCCGAGCTCGTGGCCGTCGCCGAACCGTTCCTCCACCAGTGGGGCGAGGAATTGGACGGTGGCGACCACGCTGGTCAGTCCGTGGCGGCGGAGGAGCCGCAGGATGTGCTCCATGATCGGGCGGTCGGCCACCGGCAGCAGCGGTTTGGGCAGGTTGGAGGTCAACGGGCGCAGGCGGGTGCCCTCACCACCGGCCATGACGACGGCTTTCATCGCGAGGTCCTTTCAACGTCGGGCGGCTCCGCACCGTCCGGGTGGAGGTGCGGAGCCGCAGCGGGGGATGGTTCCGGTCAGGACTGCGGGTAGCTGACCTTGGCGAGGCCGAAGGCGACCCCCGCGACGATCGGGTCGAAGTACTCCCAGTAGGAGCTGATCAGTCCATCGGCGGTGAAGTGGAAGACGGAGATGTAGGAGTTCCGGTAGTCGGCGCCGTCCTGCATGACGCATTCGCCGTCGAAACGGGCGATGACGGTGTCGCCGTCGGTCCACAGTTCGCGGATCGGGAAGCTCAGGCTCTGGAACATCTTCGGCAGTCCCTGCCAGCGCTCCCCGATCACCTGACGGGACGCCAGTCGGGGCGGGAACATGGTGGTGCCGAAGGGGTAGACCTGTTCCGCGTCCTCGGCCCAGAGGCCGGTCCAGGTGTCGATGTCCTTCTCCTCGAGCAGGCGGAGGAAGGTGCGTACGGTCTCGGCGTTCCGGTCGGTGGTCATGGTCTCTCCGGGGCTGGGATCGGGGGGGGGTCAGCCGAGGCGGGTGCGGATCCGCTCGGTGACCCGGTGGCCCTCGCCGAACACCTCGACGGCGAGGTCGAGCGGGGTCTTGCCGTCGTGGCCGACCAGGTGCAGCGCGGCGCCGGCCTCCAGGACGGCGAGCGAGCACTCCTCGTAGCCGTGCCAGATGGCGTCGTGCAGCGGCGTGTAGCCGTTGGTGGCGCCCTGGAAGTCGAGGTCGACGTCGGGCCGGCCGGCGATGATCCGGGTGGACTCGGCGTGGCCGTTGTAGACGGCCTTGTGCAGCGGGACCGCGCCGAAGGTCGGCTCGGTGGCGTTCACGTCGGCCCCGGCGTCCAGCAGCAGCCGGACGATCTCGGTGTGCCCGTCGCGGGCGGCGACCAGCAGCGGGGTGTGCGCGTCGTTGAAGCCGTTGACGATCGGGAACCGCTCGTCCACCTCGGCGCCCTGGGCGAGCAGTCGGCGCACCCGCTCGGTGTCGCCCGCGGTGACGGCGGCCATCAGCAGCTGGTTGGCCGCGAGTTGCTCGTCGCGCCGCTTGCGGGCGCTCAGGTAGCGCTCGGCCAGCAGCAGGTCCTCCTTGCCGACGCTGTTGACGTTGAGCTCGTAGTCGAAGTGCTGCTGGAGCGAGAAGCCGTAGTGCGTGCTGAGGTTGAGGCCGGCGCCGCGCTCGACCAGGAACCTGGCCAGTTCGGGGTGCTTGTACCAGACGGCGTCCATCACGGGGGTGTGACCGGTGGTCGGGGCGACCGCGTCGATGAACGCGCCGGCGTCCAGCAGGGCGCGGGCCACCTCCACACTGCCGCCCTGGCAGGCCTTGTGCAGCGCGGTGGCGCCGGCGCCGCTGTCGGTGTCGTACACGTTGGCGCCCGCGTTCAGCAGCACCCGGAGCGTGGCGAGGTCGCCCCGGCCGGCCGCGATCATCAACGGGGTCAGGCCGCTGGCGGGGTCGCGGTGGTCGACCACGGCACCCTCCCGCAGTAGCTGCCCGACCAGTTCGGGCTCACCGGCCCGGACGGCGGCGACCAGCCGCTGCTCGCGGTCGGCGTTGAACGCGGCGATCTCGCCGTTGGGGTCGAAGTAGACCTTCCAGCTGGTGATCAGGCCGCTGTCGTCGACCACCAGGGTGTGCGCGTCCTCGATCTCGAACTCCTGCCCGGTGCGGACGTGTGCGGCCCGGGTGTAGATGATCGCGACCGCCGTGTCGCCCTCCGCCCGCACGTCGCGCAGCGCGTAGTCGAGCACGGTGGTGGTCTCCGCCCGTACCGCGAAGGCCTGTTCCACGGCGGGGCGGCCGGTGTGTCGGCCGAGATAGGGGATGACCGCGTTCCACCGGTCGAGCGGCAGCTCGAAATCGACGTCGGGGGAGAGGGCCGACAGCGCGGCGGGCAGGTCGCCCTTCTCCAGGTCGGTGAAGTACTTCTCGACCACCTGGCGGGTCTGCTGGGTGCTCATGGGTGTGTCCTCCGGACTTCTCAGCGGGCCAGATCGGGATGGGGGCTCTGCATGCCGAGCACTCGGACGTCGATGTCCTGTCGCAGGTAGGTCATCCGCCCGGCCATGAACTCCCGCATGTGCGGCTGGGCCAGGTGGTTGTCCAGGTCCTGCGCGGTGCGCCAGACTTCGTAGAAGAACAGAAGGTCGCTGTCATCGACGTCCTGGTGCACGTGGTATTCCAGACAGCCTTCCTCCCGCCTTGCCCGCAGGGCGAGGGAGATCAGCAATTCCTTGAGTTCGGCGGCCTGTTCCGGAAGTGCGCGGGCGAACCCGGCCACCGCTACGGGGTTTTCCATGGCTGCGCGTCCTTTCGACTCGTTGTCTGTCGGGAGAACACGTATCGGGGGTCGGAAGCCCGGCCCGGTGACGACTCTAGGTGGGCCGGGGCGGGCGCGGCAGCAGCCGGGAGCGAGCCGGCCGCCAGGTCGTTAAGTTCTCCGACGGCGGTCGGCGAAAATGACGAAGTACCTTCTGCCAAAGCGAGATGACTTGTCGTCAGGTAATGCGTCCGGCAAGCATTCACATCGACCTGCGGCACCGCGGAGCGTGTGCGCAGACCGAATCGTTCCCCCGAAGCTTTCCGATCCGCGACCACACCAGGAGTGTGTTGACCGTGACTCAGGACGGAACCGGCGCCCGGACCGTGCGCGAAGCGACGCTCGATCTGCTGCGCCAGCTGGGCATGACCACGATCTTCAGCAACCCCAGTCACACCGAGATGAAACTCTTCGAGTCCTGGCCGGATGACTTCCGGTTCGTGACCGGCCTCCAGGAGGCCACGGTGGTCGGCATGGCCGACGGCTACGCGCAGGCCACCGGCAAGCCCTCGCTGGTCGTCATCAACGGCGGTCCGGGCCTCGGCAACGCGATGGGCTCGGTCTACACCGCCGCCAGTGCGCACACCCCGATGGTGATCCTGGGCGGCCAGCAGGCCCGCAAGCTGCTGCTGGGCGAGCCCTTCCTCAACGCGGTGGAGGCGCCCTCGCTGCCCCGCCCGTACATCAAGTGGTCGGCCGAGCCGGCCCGCCCGCAGGACGTGCCCGCCCTGCTGGAGAAGGCCTACCACATCGCCCGCCAGGCGCCCGCCGGACCGGTCTTCGTGGCCGTTCCGGAGGACGACTGGGTCCGCCCGGCGAGCCCGACCCCGCTGCGGGTGCGCTCGGTGGAGAGCGCCGTCGTGCCCGACCCGGCGGTGCTCGCCCGGCTGGCCGACGCGCTCGACGCCGCCGACCGTCCGGCGCTGGTGGCCGGCCCCGGGGTCGAGATCGGCGGTGCCCGTACCGACCTGGTCCAGCTGGCGGAGAAGCTCGGCGCGACCGTGTACGGCAGCCCGGTCTGGCCGCGCGGCAGCTTCCCGGAGACCCACCCGCTGTTCGGCGGTGTGCTGGCACCGCTGCCGGAGCTGATCAACCAGCGGCTCCAGGAGCACGACGTGGTCGTGGTCCTCGGCAGCCCGACCTTCACACTCTTCACCACCGCGGACCTGTTCTCCACCGAGCCGGCCCCGCTCGACCAGAGCGACCAGCCCCAACTGCCGGAGGGCACCGCGTTCTTCCACATCACTGACGACCCGCAGGCGGCCGCCTGGTCGATGGCCGAGTCGGCGCTGGTCTGCCCGCCCGCGCAGGCCGTTCGCGACCTCGTCCCGCTGGTCACGCGCCGGGAGTCGCGGCCGGTGCGGCCGAGCCGTCCGGAGGTGGCCGTCCCCGAGGCGTCCGCACCGCTCACCCAGGCCTACCTGTTTCACCTGCTGGCTCAGGAACTCCCGCACGACGCCCAGCTGTTCGAGGAGCTGCCGATCGCCCGGGCGGACTTCCACGAGCAGATCCCGCTCGGCCCCGAGAACGGCTACTTCGCCACTGCCAGTGGCGCGCTCGGCTTCCCGTTCGCGGGCGCGGTCGGCTACGCCGTCGCGCGTCCGGACCAGCGGGCCGTGGTGGTGGTCGGCGAGGGGTCGGCCCAGTACACCCTGCACGCGATGTGGACCGCGGCGCACTACAACCTGCCGGTCACCTTCGTCATCCCGAACAACTCCGGCTACCTGTCGCTGAAGTACTACCTGGACGAGAAGAGCCAGCGGGCCTGGCAGGCCGGTTGGGACCTCAGCGGGGTGGACATGGCACAGCTCGCCCGGGGCTTCGGCTGCCCCGGTGAGCGGATCGAGACCCCGGAGCAGCTCAAGGACGCGCTGAAGCGGGCGTTCAGTACCGAGGGCCCGATGATGCTCGACGTCGTGGTCCAGGACCCGGGTCTGTTCCGGCTCTGATCTTCCGGCCGGACCACGCGGGCGGGTACGTCCGGAGCGAACGCTACGACGTGCCCGCCCGCTTTCGCATGTTCCGGGTGAGACGCTGAACTGCCGCTATTTCCAATGGATGTCACAGAAGTTATTGGACGGCGCGCCGGGTTTCGCGATCCACTGCTCGGGTGGGACCGCCTCCCGGACCGCCTCCCGGACCGCCTCCCGGAGCGGTGCCCGGTGCCCGGTGCCCGGTGCCCGGTGCCCGGCGCGCGGCGCGCGGCGCGCGGGCCGTGGCGGGGAGCGG
>NZ_JBEXWT010000076.1:0-44060 GCF_040629945.1 Kitasatospora sp. NPDC005856
CCCCGAGCAGCAGCAGGCCGCTGTCCGCGTCCCAGCGGATCACCTGCGGCCGGTTCTGTTCCTGGGGCAGCGCGGCCTCCTTGACCGGCGCCGGGTCGACGCCCGGCCGGTGGCGCCAGATGCCCTGCGAGGAGTACACGCCCAGGTAGAGGGTGCCGTCGTCGAGGACCACGGTGTCCTTGGCCTCGCCCGGGACGGGGAGCTTGCGGACGGTTCCGGCGGCCAGGTCGTGCAGGGCGATCGAGCCGTTGCCACCGACGTACACCCGCCCGGCGCGGGCCGCCACCGACATGCCCAGCTGGGCGGCGGCGGGCGCACCGGCCTCGACCAGGTCCCGGGTGGTGACGGCCCCCGTACCGAGGTCCAGCGTCCACACGGTGCCGCCCTCGGTGACCCCGGCCAGGGTGTCGCCGAGCCGGCCGAGGCCCCAGGAGTTGCCGTCCGGCACGGGCACCGCGAGCCGGTCGAGGGCGCCGGTGGCGAGGTCGTGGCGCCACAGCACGCCGTGCTCGGTGGAGGTGAACCAGAGGGTGTCCCCCCGCCGCTGGAAGTTGGTGACGCTCTTGGTGCCGGGGACGGCGAAGGAGCGCAGCACCCGGTGGCCGGCCGGGTCGAGGAGCGCCACGTGGGCGGGTGCGCCCTCGGTGGAGACGGCCAGCAGGTCGTCGCCGAGGACGGTGATCCGGCGGATGATCGTGTCGCCGCGCAGCTCGGGCGGGGTGATGTCGGTGACGGCGCGGGTGGCCCGCTCGACGGCGTACAGGCTCGCCCGGGTCGCTCCGCCGCCGCCCGCCAGGTTGCTGCCGACGCCGAGGTAGGCGTGGGTCGCGGTGGCGGCGACGGCGCGGCCCTGGGTGGCGTTCGGCGCCGGGGAGGCGATCTCGGTGACGGCGCCGGTGGCCGGGTCCCAGGCGTAGAGGCCGGGGCCGGCGGCCCGGCCCTTCTGCCGTCCGGTCGCGTAGACCGTTCCGTCGGGTGCGACGGCCACGTCCCGGACGTCGGCGCCGGGGACGTTGCCGAGCGCGGTGAGCGTGCCGTCGTAGCGGTACAGGTTGGCCGCGCCCGGGGCGTCGGTGACGCCGAGGTGGAGCACGCCGCCGCGGGCGGCCGAGCCCTGGACGAAGTTGCCGGTGGGCAGGTCGACGGTGGTGGTGACCCGGCCGGTCGGCAGGTGGTAGCCGATCACCCGGGCGGGGGCGAGGTTGCGCGAGCCGATCCACAGGGTGTCGCCGATCAGCGTCGCGCTCATCAGGGGGAAGTCGGCGTTCCCGGGGCCGAGTGCGGTCACGTCCGGCGCCCCGGCCGGGGCGCCGGTCGCGGCGGCCGTGGCGGTCGCGGCCGGGCCGAGCACCGAGAGCGCGGCCACCGCGCCGGTGCCGAGCAGGAGTTGGCGGCGGGAGGGTTCGACGGCGGGCATGGGGCTCCAGAGTCCGGTCACGGGCGGGGCAGGTCCGGGGCGCCGGCGGCGGCCAGCAGCTCCCGCGTGTACGGGTGGGCGGGGTCGGCGAACAGCTCGGCGGCGGGCGCCCGTTCGACCACCCGGCCGTGCCGCAGCACCAGCACGTCGTCGCACAGGTGGCGGACCAGCGCGAGGTCGTGCGAGATGAACACCAGTCCGACGCCGGTCCGTTCGCGCAGTTCGGCGAAGAGGTTGAGGATCTGCGCCTGGACCGAGACGTCCAGCGCGGAGGTCGGCTCGTCGGCGACCAGCACCTGCGGGCCGACGGCCAGGGCCCGCGCGATGGCGACCCGCTGGCGCTGGCCTCCGGAGAGGCGGTGCGGCCGGGCGTCGAGCACCGCCTCCGGCAGGCCGACCAGTTCGCAGAGCCCGCGTGGATCGCGGTCCCGCAGCCCGTGGGTCGTCAGCGGTTCGGCGAGCGCCTCGCGCACGGTCATCCGGGGGCTGAGCGAGGCGTACGGGTCCTGGAAGACCATCTGCACCCGGCGCCGCAGCTCGCGCTCCTCGACGCGGTCGGCCTCGGCCCAGGAGCGGCCGTCCACCCGGACCGTCCCGGCCTGCGGCCGCACCAGTCCGAGCAGGGCGCGGGCCAGGGTGGACTTGCCGGAGCCGGACTCGCCGATCACCCCGACCGCCCGGCCGGGCGCGGCGCTCAGGCTCACGCCCTCCAGGGCCGGGGGCCGGCGGCGGCCGTAGCGGACGGTGAGGTCCTCGGCGACCAGGACGGGCTCGGCGGCCCGCTCCACGCTCCGCTCCACGACCGGGATCTGACGTTCCGTCACCACGGCGCCGGAAACCGGAAGATGACAGGCGAAGCCGGACTCGCCGCTGCCCGACCACTGCGGCGCCGAGCTCGTGCAGCGCTCGACGGCGGCCGCGCAGCGCGGGGCGAAGGCACAGCCGGCCGGCGCCTCGCCGGCCGCCGGCGGGCGCCCCCCGATCACGGTGAGCGGTACGCCGGGCGGGCCGTCCAGCCGGGGCACCCCGGCCAGCAGCCCCGCGGTGTACCGGTGCCGGGGGCCGCCCAACAGGTCACGTGCCGGGGCCCGTTCGACGATCCTCCCGGCGTACATCACCTGGACGGTGTCACAGCTGCGGGCCACCACGCCGAGGTCGTGGGTGATCAGCAGGACGGCCGTGCCGGTCTCGTCGCGCAGCCGGACCAGCAGGTCCAGGATCTCCACCCGGGTGCTCGGGTCCAGCGCCGTGGTCGGCTCGTCGGCGATCAGCAGCTCCGGGCGGTTGGCCATCGCCATGGCGATCAGCACCCGCTGGCGCATGCCACCGGAGAACTCGTGCGGCCGGTCGCGGTAGCGGCGGGCGGGCCCGTCGATGCCGACCAGGTCGAGCAGTTCGAGCGCCCGGGCCCGGGCCTCGCGGCGGCTCGCGCCGTGCACCAGGGCGGCCTCGGCGAGCTGGCGGCCGACCGGCGTCCGGGGGTTGAGGTGGGCCAGCGGATCCTGGAAGACCATGCCGATCCGCCGGCCGCGCACCGCCCGTACGGCGGGTTCAGGCAGGGCGAGCAGGTCGGTCCCGTCGAACCGGACGGTGCCGCCGGTGGTGCGGCAGCCCGGCGGCAGCATCCGGTTGACGGCCAGCGCGGTGAGGGTCTTGCCCGAGCCGGACTCGCCGACCAGGCCGAGGATCTCGCCCGGCCGCACGGTGAAGTCCACCCCGCGCACCGCCTCGCCGCCGCCCACCGTGACGTGCAGGCCGCGCACCTCCAGCAGCGGCGGGCCCGGCGCCGCGGCGGTGGTCGTGGTCTCGACGGTGGTCGAGGGCGCGGCGGTTCCGGTGTTGGTCACCGCATCGGTCGTGGTCACCGCAGTCTCTCCCGGTTGAACGAGTCGGCGAGCAGGGTCAGGCCGAACACCAGCAGCCCAAGCAGGACGACCGGCGTCAGGGCGTAACCCGGGTGGAGGAAGAGGTACTTGGAGCCGGTGTTGATCATCGTGCCGAGCGAGGGCGCGGGCGGCTGGATGCCGAGACCGAGCACGCTCAGGCCGCCCTCGATCTTGACGGCGTGCGCCATCGCCACCGCCAGCAGCGCGGTGGTGGCGTCGACGACGTTCGGCAGCACGTGGCGGCGCAGGATCCGGCCGCGCGGCACGCCGAGCACCCGGGCGGCCACCACGTGGTCGCGGGCGAGCTGGGCGAGCAGCGCCGCCCGCGCCTGGCGCCCGAAGGAGGGCAGCGCGCCGAGCACGATGGTGGCCGCCACGCTGCCCGGCCCCGGGCGCACCAGCAGGGCGAGCGTGAGTCCGAGCAGCAGTCCGTGCAGGCCGAGCAGCAGGTCGAACAGCCGCTGGACGGCCTCGCCCAGCAGCCGGTTCAGCCCGCCGAGCAGGCCCAGCGCGGTGCCGAGCACGGCGGCCGCCGGTACCGCCAGCAGGCAGACCAGCAGGTCGGTGCGGATCCCGGCCAGCGCCCGGGCGAGCAGGTCGCGCCCGACCTCGTCGGTGCCCAGCAGGTGGGCCGCCGACGGGCCGGCCAGGGCGGCCGGGCCCTGCCGGTAGGGGTCCGCGGCCAGCGGGCCGAGCAGCCCCAGCAGCACCACCAGGAGGACGAGCAGCGCGCCGGTGCGCCCGCGCCGGGTGCGCAGCGCGGCCGGGAGCGGGGGCAGGACGGGCCGCGGGCGGCGCACGGGGGTGGTGGTCGCGGTCACCGGTCCTCACCGGTGCCGGCGCGGGCGATCCGCGGGTCGAGCCGGCCGACGAGCAGCTCCGAGGCGAGCTGGACGAGTACGGCGACGGCGACGGCGAGCATGATCAGGGTCTGGGCGACCGGGTAGTCCCGCTGGTTGACGGCGTCCAGCAGCAGCTGGCCGAGGCCGTGCCGGGCGAAGAGCTGCTCGGCCACCACCGCGCCGCCGAGCAACTCACCCAGGTGCAGGCCGAATTCGACGCAGAACGGCGCCAGGCTGTTGGGCAGCACATGGCGCGCCAGGACCCGCCGGGGCGAGGCCCCCTTGGCGACGGCGGTCAGCACGAACTCCTCCTGGCGGGTGCGGCGCAGCTCGGTGGCGAGCAGCCGGGCCAGCACCGCCGAGCCCGGCAGCGCGAGCGCCACGGCGGGCAGGGCGAGGTACTGGACGGCGAGGTCCGGCGCGGTGAACAGGTCCCGCTCGCCGCCGGCGGGCAGCAGGCGCAGCAGGACGGCGAAGACGAAGACGAACAGCACGGCGGTGACGTACACCGGCAGGGCCAGCAGGGCGGTGGCCACGGGGTCGAGCACCCGGGCCAGCCGGCCGCGCCGCTCGGAGGCCAGCGCGACGCCCAGGACCAGGCCGAGCACCAGCATCAGCAGGCCGGCGGCGAGGGCGAGCTGGACGGTGCTGCCGAGGCTCTGGCCGATCAGGCGGGTCACCGGCTCCCGGTAGTGGAAGGAGCTGCCGGGATCGCCGGTGAGCAGCCCGTGCAGCCAGCCCAGGTACTGGACGGGCATCGGCCGGTCGACGCCGAGGCTGTCGGCGAGCCGGTCGCGCTGCTCCTGGTCGGCCTCGGCGCCGAGCGCGGCGGACACCGGGTCGCCGGGGGCGAGGCGGAGCAGCAGGAAGACGGCGACGGAGGCGAGCCAGAGCGTGGCCAGCGCGCCGGCCGCCTTTCTGGTCCAGTAGGGCACGGGGGTACTCCAAGTGGGTGGAAAGCCGCCCCAGGACGGTGGGGGGCGCCCTGGGACGGCCGTCAGGCGGTGCGCCGGGTGTCGTCGAGCCGCAGGTAGCCGAGCGCGCTGGTGGCCACGCCGTGCACCGAGGAGGCGAAGGCGTAGGTCTCCCAGGCGTGCGCGAGGGTGATGTGGAAGGACTCGGCCAGCAGGTACTCGGACAGTTCGTGGTTGACGTCGGCCCTGGCCTGCTCGTCGGCGGCGGCGAAGGCGCGGGACTGGAGTTCGGCGTAGGCGGGGTCGGTGACGTGCGAGGTGTTCCGGCCGACCTGGAGCGGGCCGGAGACGGTGATCCCGCTCAGCGGGGAGACGCTGACCATGCCGTGGTTGGCGATGGACAGTCCCTCCAGCGTGCCCTGCTGGATCTTCGGCTGGAGCGCGGCGTTGTCCAGCAGCTGGACGTCGACGCCGAACCCGGCCTGCTCCAGGTCGTACTTGACCAGTTCCACGAGGGAGGCGAAGACCGGCGAGTTGGCGGCGGTGAGCGGCACCCGCGCGCCTTCGGCGCCGGCCTCCCGGAGCAGCCCGCGGGCCTTCTGCGGGTCGTGCGGGTAGCGGGTGACCTGGTCGGGGGTGACGCCGGGGGTGTTGGAGGGCCAGGGCAGGCTGCTCGCCTCGGCGTGGCCGCCGTACACCTGGGCGACGATGCGCTCGCGGTCCACCGCGTACTGCAGGGCCTGGCGCACCCGGCGGTCGTCGAAGGGCCTGCTGGTGACGTTCGCGCCGAGGAACGCCTGCTGGTAGGAGGACTTGGCGGACTGCACGGCGAAGGCCGGGTTCCCGCCCAGCACCTTGAGGTCGCGCCCGGGCACCGCGCCGATCAGGTGGGACTGCCCCGACTGGAGGGCGGACAGTGCGGCCTGGCTGCTGGTCACCGACCGGACGGTGATCCGCTCGAAGCGGGGCCGCCCGCTCTGCCAGTAGTGGTCGTGGCGGGCCAGGTCGAGCTGGTTGCCGCCCTTGAACGCCTGCCAGGTGAAGGGCCCGGTGCCGTTGACCTTCTCGGCTGCCCTGCCGTCGACGTAGCTGCGGGCGTCCACCACGGGGTTGAACGCGAGGGCGTCGAACAGGTTGCTGGTGGGCCTGGCCAGGGTGAGGGTGACCTCGTGCGGGGCGCTCGCCCTGATGTCGGCGAGCCGTTCCAGCAGCGGCTTGACCTGGGAGGACTTGGCGGCGCCGGTGAGCGAGAAGACGACGTCGTCGGGGCTGAGCGGCCGGCCGTCGTGGAAGGTGACGTCCTCGCGCAGCTTGAGCACCAGCCTGGTGCGGTCGGTGCTCCACTCCCAGGAGGTGGCGAGCCAGGGCACGGGCTGGAGGGTCTGGGGGTCGAGGTCGACCAGCCGGTCCAGCACCAGGTTGACGAACACCGGGGTGTCCGGGCCGCGGTGGAGCAGCTGGGTGGGGTCGGGGGCGGCGCCGTAGACGATCTGGAGGTCCGGCGCGGTGGTGGTCGCGGCGGGCGCGGCCCCGCCGGCGGCGTCCTCGGTGGCGGAGCGGCAGCCCGCCGCCAGCAGGACCGCTCCGGCGCTCAGGCCGAGGAAGCCTCTTCGGGGCAGGCCGCGGTGACGGGCTGCGTCGCTCATGGTGGTGCTACCTCTTCGGTTCTCGGGTTCTCGGGTTCTCGGGGATCGGGTGCTCGGGGATCGGGTGCTCGGGGATCGGTCAGGGGGGTCCGCGACGGGTCCGCGCTCAGTACCTGGTCACGACGACGCCGTCGCTCCAGGCCACCACCTCGGGGCCGCCGGTCGGGTAGGGGATGTTCTTGGCCGGGTTCCAGTTGGCCCGGTAGATGCCGGTCTTGAAGTACGGCGACTGGTTCTGGTGGTAGTTGTTGAGGCCGCTGTAGGCGCCGACCTGCGCGCCGTCCCGGAACACGGTGATGGAGCCGGGGGTGGTGTCGGTGGACCAGGTGATGTCGAAGGCCCACTGGTTCCAGTGGCCGAACTGCACGTCGCCGAGCGGGATCACCGCCTCCTGGACGGTGCTCGGGTCGGTCAGCCAGTGCACCTTGAGCCGCCAGCTGCCGTCCTTGACGGTCAGGGCGATCGGCGGCTTGGTGTCGCTGCCGTCCGCGAGCGGGTAGCCGTGCCACTGGGCGAGGATCGTCTCGGTGGAGGTCCGCACCCAGTCGGCGGGCAGGTAGTCGGCGAGGGCGAAGCGGTAGCCGCCCCAGCCGAGGGAGTTGACGGCGATCTCGGAGCGGTAGGAGACGCCGTCGTTCGGCACGCCGAAGCGGGCGGCCCGGCCGCTGCCTCCGGGGGGTGCGGGGGCCACGGTGATGCTGCCGTTGCCGTCGATGCGCTGGCGGGTCCAGGCGGAGACGGTGCCGGATTCGAAGTCGTCGGCGAAGACGTCGGTGCCGGACACCACGGCGGAAGCCACGGACGCGGCGGACGCGGCGGAAGCGGCGTTGGCCGGGGCAGCGGCGGTCACGGCCAGGGCGGCGGTGAGCACGGCCGCGGCGAGGCGGCCGGGGAGGCGGGACATGGTTCTGCTCCTTCTCGGGTTCGGGGCTGATCGATCGGCGGCCGCGGCCGGTTGACCGGTGACGGGGTCAACCGGCCCGGCGACAGGAGCCGGTCGGTCCGACCCAGGTCGGGCTGGACCAGGCCCACTGGTCGTTCAGCTGCCGGACCCGTACGTGGTAGAAGTCCCCGTCGCCGCCGGGGCGTTCGTCGGTCAGCTCGAACTCGGCGGTGGTCTCCCGGTCGGGCACGGCCCGGTCGAAGCGGTAGGCGCCGGAGACGAACCCGCCGGTGAAGCCGGTCCGCGCGCCCGCGAGGAGCTCGCCGACGGCGTGGGCGCTCTCGACGCCGTTCACGACGGCGACCAGCCGGGTGCGCGCGTCGCCCTCGACCCTCAGGGAGAAGCCCTGGGTGCTGTCGGTGGCGGTGTTGGGGTTGCCGTCGGTGACCGTCCGCAGCCGGACCTCGCCCGGCCCGGTGCGCTCCCACCGGGACGGCCGGTAGGTGTCCGGCTCGGCCTCGGCCGGCGCGACGGTCTCCGGGCCGCGCAACCGGGGCTGGACGTCCAGCAGCCGCCCGGCCTCGACCCGCAGCACGACGTCCCAGTGCACCGGTTCGCCGCGCCGGCCCCAGCCGACGGCGAAGCCCAGGGTGCCGGAGAAGGTGTCCGTGCCGTCGGCGCGGGCGAGGAGTTCGGGCCGGCTGACCCGGTGGACCGGCACGCCGTTGCGCAGCAGTTCGACGTGGTCGAGCGCGTCCCGGCCCTGGACCGTGACGTGGATCCGGCGCCGGTCGGCGGAGGCGGCCTCGGCGCCCATCGGGGCACCGTTGACGGAGGTGGCGAGCAGGATGCGGTCCCCGGTGATCGCGTAGGTGCGGCGCTGCTGGACGGCGTTCCAGATCCCGTCCCGGGTCAGTTCCGGGGCCCAGACCGCCACCCGGCCGTGCCCGTGGCTGCCGGGGAAGGCACTGTGGTGGTCGGTGGAGCCGATCAGCCCGAAGCGGTGGCCCAGGCGCAGGCCGTGGACGGCCGTGGCGGTGGCGGCGCGCGGGCCCATGGTGTGCAGGTAGGTGCGGGGCGCCTCGTCGGACTCGGCGCAGCCGTGCATCGAGACCATCTCCACCACCGGGGCGAACTCCTCGGTGTAGGAGGCCCAGTCGATGCCGCGGCGGGCCGGCCCGTAGCCGATGTGGTGCGGCAGCGCCCAGGTCCGCACGCCCTGGGCGGCGAGCACGCGCAGCCGGGCGCGCAGTTCGTCCAGGTCCGCCGCCCGGATGATCTCGCCGCGCGGGCCGTCGAAGTACACGCAGTGGTCGCCGTGGGCGAGGCTGTGCCACTCGAAGGACTGGAAGGTGACGAAGCGGCCGTCCTCGTGGGCGGCGGCGGTGACGTCCTGGACGTGGTCCCAGAGCCGGGCCAGCCGGGCGAAGCCCTCGGTGTGGTAGTCGACCAGGCTCGCCAGCTCGGGGGTGCGCTCGGGCAGGTCGGGCCACCAGCCGTGGCCGGTGACGCTGGCGAAGTCGAGCTGGAGCCGGGCGTTGGCGTAGGCGTCCTCGATGCTCCCGTGGCCGTAGCTGATGCCGCAGTGGTTGTGGAGGTCGCCGACGTACAGGCCCAGGCCGGCGTAGCCGGGCGCGTCGGTGGTGGGGGCGGTCATCGGGCGGGGCTTCCTCGGGTCGTGTTCGGCCGGATGTGATCGACCATGTTTGATTGACTCTGAGAAGAAGCTAGCCGTGATCTCCGGGGAGGGGTCAAGACCAGTTCGACCGGTGTCGCGCGATCGCCATCGGGCGAAACATCGCCTTCACATGAAGATCTGCTGGTGAAGCTGGCTACCTCGCCGGACGGCCGGGCAGTGACGACTCACCACACCCCTGCCGATACTTTTGATCGATCTGATAGAAACTTCCGCAACACCTCTCCCCCGAAGGACGGTTCCGTGCCGCACCCCGCCCTGCCCCCCGCGCCCGACCTCGGCGCCTCCCACCTCGTCCGCGCCCCCGAGCGCCCCGAACCCGGCTACTGGGCCGGCTGCCCGGGCGTCCGGTACGAGCCGGGCCTCGACCGCTTCCTGCTCACCTACCGCGAGCGCCGCCCGCGCGGCGCGGCGCACGGGCCCGACCGGGGCTGGCGCTGCGCCGTCGCCGAGAGCACCGACGGCATCGCCTTCCACGACCTGTGGTCCGTCCGGCGCGACGAACTGGGCTCCCCCTCGATGGAACGCCTCGCCCTGCTGCGCCGCGACGACGGCTACCTGCTCCACCTCAGCTACGTCGACCCCGCCGACAACCGCTGGCGCGTCGACGCCCTGCGCGCCGACACCCCCGAGTCCTTCGACCTCGGCACCCGCACCCCCGTCCTCACCGCCGCGACCACCGGCACCGAGGGCGTCAAGGACCCGTACCTGCTCGAAACCGACGCCGGCGTCCACCTGTTCGCCACCGTCTCCCGCGCCCGGCCGTTCACCCCCGAGGAGCGGGCCCGCGCCCACGCCGACGCCGACATCCACACCACCGGCCTCACCGTCCAGCCCACCGCGCTCGCGGTGTCCCCGGACGGGCTGCGCTTCACCACCCCGCCGGGCCGCGCCGCCGAGGCCCTGGACGTCGGCCCGGCCGGGGCCTGGGACGGCTACGAGTCCCGGATCACCACCGTCCTGCCCGACGGCCGGGGCGGCTGGCTCGCCCTCTACGACGGCTCGGCGGACGCCTCCGGCAACTACGAGGAGCGCTGCGGCCTGGCCGCCTCCGCCGACCTGCGCGGCTGGCACCGCCTCACCCCGGACGGCCCCTGGCTGGACGTCCGGTACGCCGACCTCGTCCCGGCCCGCGGCCGCTGGTACCTCTACTACGAGCAGACCCGCGCGGACGGCGCCCACGAGCTGCGGGTGGCCGTCCTGGACGAGTTCGCCGGCGTCCGCCCCGACGGCGGCCCGGCAGCTCCGGGCCGCGCCTGAGCCGAGGCCGGTGCCTGAGCCGGGGCCGATGCCGATGCCCGAGCCGGGGCCGGGGAAGCGGCCGATACGGCGGCCGCCCGGGGGCGCGTCAGGCGGCCAGCAGGGCCTCGGCGATGCCCCGGGCCCGCCAGGCGGCGTCCGGGGTGCCCTCGCGCAGGGCGGTGACGATGGCGCCGTCCATCAGGAGGACGAACTGCCGTGCCCGCTCGCCGGGTTCGGGGACGTCGGCGTCCCGCAGGAGCTGCTCGACCAGGTCGATGACGCGGGTCTTGTGCAGGGCCGCCATCCGGCAGGCCGGGCTGGCGGGGTCGGCGATCTCGGTCATCGTGTTGATCGCGACGCAGCCGCGGAAGTCCTGTGTGGCGAACCGCTCGGCCAACGCGTCGAAGAGGTGCAGCGGGTGGCCGCCGTGGGCCGCGACCCGCTCGGAGAGCCACGCCCGCCACCGGACGTCGCGGCCCTCCAGGACCGCGGTCACCAGCGCCTCCTTGCCGGCGAAGTGCCGGTAGAAGGAGGCCCGGCCCACACCGGACTCGGAGAGGATGCGCTCCACGCCGACCGCGCGGATCCCGTGGGCGTAGAAGAGGGTTTCGGCCGTGCTCAGCAGGCGCGCCCGTGCGTTGACTGCCATGCGGGCGATCCTATCCACATTCGAACAAAACGGAACCGATCAGTACGGTTTCACGGCCCGCCCCGCGCACGGCCGGCTCAGGCGCCCGCGGCGGCCGCCTCGGCGAGGGAGTCCAGCACCGGCCGGACCAGCGGGTGCCCGTCGGCGCCGGCCCGGACGGCGGCGAAGACCCGGCGGGTGGCGAGCTCGCTGTCCACCGGGCGCACCGCGACCTCGCCGAGGTCGACGCCGCGCAGCGCCGAGCGCGGCACCAGCGCCACCCCGAGGCCCGCCGAGGCGAGCGCCACCACGGCCCGGAAGTCGTCGGAGGAGTGCAGCAGCCGGGGCTGGAACCCGGCGTGCTCGCAGGCCAGCAGCACCACGTCGTGGCAGGGGTTGCCCGGGTACGGCCCGATCCACGGCTCGTCGGCGAGCGCGGCCACGGCCAGCGGGCCGGACTCATCGGCCAGCCGGTGGCCGAGCGGCAGGACGGCCTCGAAGGGCTCGGCGTACAGCGGCACCCTGGTCAGCCGGGCGTCGTCGGCGCGCGGGGCGCCCCGGTACTCGACGGCCACCGCGAGGTCGGCCCGGCCGTCCAGCACCATCGGCAGGCTGGCGTCGCCCTCGGCGTCCAGCACCTTGAGCCGCACCCCGGGCGCGCGCTCGGCGAGCAGGCCGACGGCGGGGGCGAGCACGGAGGCGATGGCGGTCGCGAAGGAGGCGACGGTGACCTCCCCGGAGACGCCCGCGCTGTACGCGGCGAGGTCGGCCTCGGCGCGCTCCAGCTGGGCGAGCACCACGTCGGCGTGGCCGAGCAGGATCTCCCCCGCGGCGGTCAGCCGCACGCCCCGGCCCTCCCGGGCGAGCAGGTCGTGGCCGGTCTCCTGCTCCAGGGCGGCCAGCTGCTGGGAGACCGCGGAGGGGGTCAGGTAGAGGGCGGCCGCCGCGGCGGTCACGGTGCGGTGGTCCGCCACGGCCCGCAGGGTCCGCAGCCGTCGTGCGTCGATCACGGATCAATTCTGCCAGCGTGGCGCGGCGTGCCGGACCGGCCGTCGGAGCGGCCGGAGCGACGGGGCCGCAGGGCGTGGCGGCGGCTCGGACGGAGCGGGCCCCGCCGGGGTACCACCGGTGACGTATTTCCGGACGAGATCGCTCCCGTCCGTTGACCGGACACCCCGGACGGCGTTTGGCTCGTGACCGAACCGGGCCGCGGGGGCCGTGGGCCCGGCACCGTCATCCGGGGAGGACGATCGATGACCACCGCACGCACCCGCCGCCGGGCGGCCCGTACCGCCGCCGTCCTGGTGGCCGCCGCCCTGGCCGCCGGCGCCGCGACGCCCGCCGCCGAGGCCCGGCCGCCCAAGGGCGACACCGCCCGGGTCAGCGAGGGCCCCAGGGGCGAGGCGCTGGACCGCGAGTCCTTCGCCCTCGGGCTGAGCGGCGACGGCCGCCTGGCGCTGTTCTCCACCGGGGCGGGCCATGTGCTTCCCGGCGGCAGCGGGGCGGGCGACATCTACGTCCGCGACCTGCGCAACGGCCACACCCAGCGGGCCAGCGTCGCCGACGACGGCTCCGCGCTGGACGACGGCTCCGGCGATGCGGCGATCAGCGGCGACGGCCGGTACGTGGCGTTCTCCAGCTACGCGACCAACGTGGTGCCCGGCCAGCCGAAGCACCGCACCGACGTCTTCGTCCGCGACCTCTGGACCGGCCGCACCGAACTGGTCACCGCCGCCGCCTCACCGAGCACCGACGACCAGACCGTCCGCAGCGCCTGGGACCCGGCGATCAGCTGGGACGGCCGCTACGTGGCCTACTCCTCCGACCGCACCGACCTCGCCCCCGGCGTGCACCGCGGCAAGTTCAACATCTTCCTCACCGACCGCTGGACCGGCACCACCCGGCTGGTCACCGTCGGCGCCGACGGCACCGAGGCCGACAACAGCTCCTACCGTCCGACGATCAGCGCGGACGGCACCGTCGTCGCCTTCAACTCCCGGGCCGGCAACCTGCTCCCGGCCGACCCGACCCCGCCCGCCACCGCCGAAGCCGCCGGGACCGCCGGGACCGCCGCGGCCGCCGGGACCCGCGCCTACCCCTCCTACGTGTGGGACGCCCGCACCGGCCGGACCGTCGGCGCCAGCCTCGACGAGGCAGGAGCGCTGCGCGGCAGCGGCACCGACGCGTCGATCAGCCCCTCCGGCCGCTACGCGGTCTACAGCCTCTTCCAGGACGGCGGACGGCCCGGCTCGCACGGCGCCCACAAGGACGTCTTCCTCCACGAACTGGCCACCGGCAAGATCACCAAGGTCAGCACCCCGCTGCCGGGCACCACCAACATCGACTCCTCCTACGACTCCGTGATGACCCTGGACGACCGCTGGGTGTACTTCGCCTCCGACGCCGCCGACCTGGTGCCCGGCGACACCAACGGGCAGAGCGACATCTTCCGCACCGACCTGTGGACCGGGCGCACCGAACGGGTCTCCCTCACCGAGGAGGGCGCCCAGAGCACCGCCGCCTCCTACCGCCCGCAGGTCGACGCCTTCGGCACCACGCTGCTCTTCAGCGCCGACGACGGGAACCTGGTACCGGGCGACACCAACACCGTCGCGGACGTCTTCCGGCGCCGCCTGTGACCCCCGGCTCCCTGCGGGATACGTCCGTTGACGTATTTCCCGCCGGGATCACCCCCGGCCGTTGACCACCGGCCCTCCCGACGGTTGGCTCGGCGCAGGCCCGCCGCCGGGAGGGAGCGCGGCCGGGCGATCCCAGGGGAGGACGCACCATGACCGCCGCACGCACCCGCAGACGCCTGGCCCGTACCGCCGCCGTCCTGGTGGCCGCCGCCCTGGCCGCCGGCGCCGCGACGCCCGCCGCCGAGGCCCGCCCGCCCAAGGGCGACACCGCCCGGGTCAGCGAAGGCGCCAAGGGCGAGCAGCTCGACGCCTACTCGACCCCGCTCGGGCTGAGCGAGGACGGCCGCTCCGCGCTGTTCACCTCCGCCGCGACCAACCTGCTGCCCGAGGCCGGCACCCCGAACCCGGACGAGATCTACGTGCGGAACCTGCGCAACGGCCACATCGAGAAGGTCAGCGGCGCCGACGACGGCTCCGCGCTCAACGCCCCCACCACCGACGCCTCGATCAGCGCCGACGGCCGCTACGTCGCCTTCAGCACCACCGCCACCAACGTCGTCCCCGGCCAACCGGCCCACCCCAGCGACGTCTTCGTCCGCGACCGCTGGACCGGCCGCACCGAACTGGTCACCGCCGCCGCCGTGCCGAGCACCGACGACCAGAGCGGCTACGGGGCCGTCAACCCCAGCATCAGCCGCGACGGCCGCTACGTCGCCTACGTCTCCAACCGCGGCGACCTCGCCACGGGCGTCCTGCGGCGCGGCAAGAACAACGTCTACATCACCGACCGCTGGACCCACACCAGCCGGCTGGTCACCGTCGGCGCGGACGGCGAGGCCGCGGACAACAACTCCTTCTTCCCGACGATCAGCGCGGACGGCGCCACGGTCGGCTTCACCTCCCGCGCCGGGAACCTGCTGCCGGAGCCCCCGACCGCCGACCCCGGCGCCAAGGCCGACCCCGGCACCGACGCCGACTCGTCCCAGCTGACCGGCCCCCACTACTACCGGTACTACGTCTGGAACGCCGCCACCGGCATCGTCGGCGCCAGCCTGGACGACACCGGCGAGCTGACCGGCGCCGCCTACGACGCCCGGATCAGCCCGGACGGCCGCTACGCGATCTACAGCCTCCCCGTGTTCATCGGCGGCTTCCCCGGCCCGGCCCACGGCATCCGGATGGACGTGTACGTCCACGAGCTGGTCACCGGCAAGGTCACCAAGGTCAACACCGACCTGCCGGGCACCACCACGAAGTGGTCCTCCTCCGCCGGCGTCATGACGTCCGACGACCGCTGGGTCTACTTCGACTCCAACGCCGAGAACCTCGTCCCCGGCGACACCAACGGCCTCAGCGACGTCTTCCGCCGCGACCTGCGGACGGGGCTGATCGAACGGGTCAGCCTCACCCGCGACGGCCGCCAGGCCACCGGCGCCTCCTCCTTCCGCCCGTTCGTGGACGCCACCGGCGACACGGTGATCTTCAGCGCCGACGACGGCGACCTGGTGCCGGGCGACACCAACCAGGTGCTGGACGTCTTCCTGCGCCGCGCCCGATGACCCGACCACCCGTCCGCATACGTCTGTTGACGTATTTTCGACCGACATCACCCGGGGCCGTTGACCCCCTCGCCCTCCCGACGATTGGCTCTGCGGAAAGCCCGTCGCCGGGAGGGAGCCCGGCCGGGCGATCGCTGGGGAGGAAGAACCTCATGACACGTACCACCCGGACGACCCGCAACCGGTGGCTGTCGGGCGGCGGCGGCGTCCTGGCCGCGGCCACCCTGCTCGCCGTCGCCGCCGCGCCGGCCCAGGCCGCCCCGGTGCCGCAGGGCACCACCCAGGTCAGCGTCGGCCTGAACGGCGCCGCGCCCGACGACTCGTCCTTCGGCGCGGGCGTCAGCGCGAACGGCCGCTACGCGCTGTTCACCTCCTGGGCCAGGAACCTGGTGTCCCAGCCCACGGCGAGCGCGCGCAACGCCTACGTGAAGGACCTGCGCAACGGCCGCACCGAGCTGGTCAGCCTGTCCGACTCTGGCGAGCCGGTGAACGGCTGGGTCGAGCAGGCCTCGATCAGCGGCACCGGCCGCTACGTCGCCTTCGAGACCGACGCCGACAACGTGGTGCCCGGCATGCAGGTCAAGGGCCGCAACGAGGTGTACGTCCGGGACCGCAAGACCGGCCGCACCGAGCTGGTCAGCGGCGGGCTCACCAGCACCGACCCCGACAGGTTCCACTACTCGTACGCGCCCTCGATCAGCGCCGACGGCCGGTACGTGGCCTTCGTGTCCTCCCGGACGGACCTGGACCCGACCGTCGTGGACCCCGAGCCCGAGCCCACCTCCGCGCCCTCGCTCACCCGGCCCTACACCTGGAAGCTCAACATCTACCTCACCGACCGCCGGACCCACACCACCCGGCTGATCTCCCACGACGTGAACGGCAGGCCGGGCGAGAGCACGTCCTTCCGCCCGACGATCAGCGCGGACGGCCGCACCATCGGCTTCGGTTCCCTCTCCGACCTGCTGCCGGCCGAGCAGACCCCCGGCCTCGCCGCCGCGACCGCGACCGCGACCGCGGCCGCCGCCTCCGCCGACGTGGAGCTCACCCCGAGTGCCGCCGAGGCCGCGCGCCGCAGCGTCCCGCAGAACGTGGCGCAGAATGCCGCGCAGAACGTGGCGCAGCCGGGCCTGGCCCGCCCGACCTCCGCCGTCTACTACACCTACGACGTGCGCTCCAGGACGCTCACGCCGGTGAGCGTGGGCCTGGACGGCCAGGTCGGCAACTCCAGCTTCGAGGCGACGATCAGCCCCGACGGGCGACGCGCGATCTACACCCTGACCGAGCCCGGCGGCTCCACCAGCGGCCACCGGTACCACACGGTGCTCTACGTCCGGGACCTGAAGAAGGGCACCGTGACGAAGGTCAGCGGCGGTCTGCCCGGCACCAGCTCGGTCGGCTCCTCCGACCACGGCTCGATCACCGCCGACAACCGCTGGCTCTACTTCGAGTCCGCCGCCGACAACCTGGTGGCGGGCCCGCAGCACCCGGGCTGGGACGTCTACCGCCAGGACCTGCGCACCGGCCGCACCGAGCGGGTCTCGACCGCGCCGGACGGCTCGCTCGGCAACGGCTGGTCGAACCAGCCGTTCGTGGCGGCCTCCGGCAGGGCCGTGGTGTTCGGGT
The DNA here is from genome assembly GCF_040629945.1 of Kitasatospora sp. NPDC005856. Classification (NCBI taxonomy): domain Bacteria; kingdom Bacillati; phylum Actinomycetota; class Actinomycetes; order Kitasatosporales; family Streptomycetaceae; genus Kitasatospora; species Kitasatospora sp. NPDC005856. Next base: position 16,979 of record NZ_JBEXWT010000076.1, read on the forward strand.
CGACCAGCGGCAACCTGGTCGCCGGCACCAGCGGCCCGGCGGCGGAGGAGAAGTCCCAGGTCTTCGCCAAGCCCGCCGGAGTCCACCACCGCGACGACCTGGGTGACGACCAGGGCGACGACGACCAGGGCTGGAACGAGGAGGACTGATCGGTGCCCGCCCTCCGGGAACCACGACGGGGGCGGGACGTCGGCCGGGCCGGCGTCCCGCCCCCGGGGTGGGAGGGTGGGGCAGGTGGTCTTTGGTCCGCACGGCGGGGGCGAAACGATTCGCCTCCGCCGCACGGCAGTTGTGAGCCCGTGGGCCGGTCCGGTTCCGAGCGGTCCGGCCCACGGGCAGTCTCGGGAGCCGGGAGGGCTCAGCCCTCCAGCGCGGCGCGCGCGTCCACGAAGGCCGCGACGGCGCGCTCGACGTCCTCGGTGGAGTGCGCCGCGGACAGCTGCACCCGGATCCGGGCCTGGCCGTGCGGCACCACCGGGTAGGAGAAGCCGATCACGTACACGCCGCGCTCCAGCAGCAGCTCGGCGAGCCGGCCGGCCTTGGCCGCGTCGCCGATCATCACCGGGGCGATCGGGTGGTCGCCGGGCAGGATCTCGAACCCGGCCTCGGTCATCTTCGTGCGGAACAGCGCGGTGTTGGCCGCGAGCCGCTCGCGCAGCTCGTTGGACTCCTCGACCAGGTCGAGCACCTTGAGCGAGGCGGCCGCGATCACCGGGGCCAGCGAGTTGGAGAACAGGTACGGGCGGGAGCGCTGGCGCAGCAGGGCGACGATCTCCCGGCGGGCGGCGACGTAGCCGCCGGAGGCGCCGCCGAGCGCCTTGCCGAGGGTGCCGGTGATGATGTCCACGCGGTCCATCACGCCGTGCAGCTCGGGGGTGCCGCGGCCGCCCGGGCCGACGAAGCCGACGGCGTGCGAGTCGTCCACCATGACCATGGCGTCGTAGCGGTCGGCCAGGTCACAGATCTCGCGCAGCGGGGCGACGTAGCCGTCCATCGAGAACACGCCGTCGGTGACGATCAGTCGGCGGCGGGCGTCCTGGGTGTCCTGGAGCTGCTTCTCCAGGTCGGCCAGGTCACGGTTGGCGTAGCGGTGGCGGCGGGCCTTGCTGAGCCGGATGCCGTCGATGATGCTGGCGTGGTTCAGCGCGTCGGAGATGACGGCGTCGCGGTCGTCCAGCAGGGTCTCGAAGACACCGCCGTTGGCGTCGAAGCAGGAGGAGTAGAGGATCGTGTCCTCCTGGCCGAGGAAGGCCGAGAGGCGGTCCTCCAGCTCCTTGTGGACGTCCTGGGTGCCGCAGATGAAGCGGACCGAGGCCATCCCGTAGCCCCAGCGGTCCAGGGCGTCCTTGGCCGCGGCGAGCACCTCGGGGTGGTCGGCCAGGCCGAGGTAGTTGTTGGCGCAGAAGTTCAGCACCTCGCCCGGGCGGCCGCCGGCGGTCACGGTGACCGCGGCGCTCTGCGGGGAGCCGATCACCCGCTCGGGCTTGAACAGGCCGGCCTCACGGATCTCGTCGAGGGTGGTGGCGACATCGGCGCGCACGTTGTCGAACACGAGCAGACTCCTATCGGATCGGCGGGGTGGCTCAGGCGGTCCAGTCGAGGATGATCTTGCCGCAGTTGCCGGCGGCGGCGTCGTCGAAGGCGGCCTCGAAGTCGTCGGCGGCGTAGCGGCCGGTGATCACCGGGCTGAGGTCCAGGCCGCCCTCCAGCAGCACGGACATCGCGTACCAGGTCTCGAACATCTCGCGGCCGTAGATGCCCTTGATGGTGATCATCGAGGTGACGATCGAGGCCCAGTCCACCGGGAACTGCTCGGCGGGCAGGCCGAGCATGGCGATCTTCCCGCCGTGGGTCATGTTGGCGATCATCGACTGCATCGCCTCGGGGCGGCCGGACATCTCCAGGCCGACGTCGAAGCCCTCGCGCAGGCCGAGCTTCTGCTGGCCCTCCTCGATGGTGTGCTCGGAGACGTCGAGCGCCAGCGAGACGCCGACCTGGCGAGCCAGTTCGAGGCGGTACGGGGAGACGTCGGTGATCATCACGTTGCGGGCGCCGGCGTGCTTGGCGACGGCGGCGGCCATGATGCCGATCGGGCCGGCGCCGGTGACCAGCACGTCCTCACCGACCAGCGGGAAGGACAGCGCGGTGTGCACGGCGTTGCCGAACGGGTCGAAGATCGCGGCCACGTCCAGGTCGACCGGCACCCGGTGCACCCAGACGTTGGAGGCGGGCAGGGCCACGTACTCGGCGAAGGCGCCGTCGCGGTTGACGCCCAGGCCGACGGTGTTGCGGCACAGGTGGCGGCGGCCGGCCAGGCAGTTGCGGCACTTGCCGCAGACCAGGTGGCCCTCGCCGCTGACCAGGTCGCCGACCGCGATGTCCGCGACGCCGGCGCCGAGCTCGGCGACCTCGCCGACGAACTCGTGGCCGAGCACCAGCGGGGTCCTGATGGTCTGCTGGGCCCAGCCGTCCCACTTGCGGATGTGCAGGTCGGTGCCGCAGATGCCGGTCCGCAGGACCTTGATCAGCACCTCGCCGGGGCCGATCTCGGGCTTCGGGACATCGATCATCCAGAGGCCGGGCTCGGCCTGCTGCTTGACGAGTGCCTTCACGGCAACGGCTCCTGACGTGCGCGGGGACGGCCTTCGGGGGTCGGGCAGGCCGAGGGGGCCCGGTACGGCCGCTCCTGACGGACGCGCTCCGGGCAGGCAGAAATCTGCCTGGTCGGAGGGGGTGCGGTCCATCGAGGAATTCTTAAGGGCGGCCACAGCTGGGCTGAACGATCGTGCCCGAGCAGCGGCCGACGGCGGGTGCGGCGTGCCGGTGCTCACCCGTCCGGCCGAGCGCGGAGCGGCCGCCACGACACCAACCGACGGGCCGGCCGGGGTACTTGACAGCGCGGCGCCAGTCGGACGGGGGCACTCGGCTGACGGCGGGCCCGTTCGGACCAGCCGGGAGGCGACCCGCGCGCGGGCGGGCGGCGGCGGTGCTTACGGTGGCGCCGCTCCCATCGGCCCCGTGGAGCAGCGCTCCGGGGCCCTTCGCCCCAGAGAGGCGCCTCCCCACATGACCAGGATCCGCCGGCCCCGTCCGGGCACCCCCCGCTCCGTCCGGGCCGTCCCCCGTTCCGTACGGGCCGTCCCCCGTTCCGTACAGGTGGCCTCCGCCGCCCTCGCACTGACCGGCATGCTCGCCGGCCCCGCCTGCGCCGCGGACGCGGACCCCGCGCGGCGGGCCGGTCCGGCCGTCACCGCCGGACCGGCCGCGCTCGGCCTGTCCGTCACACCGGGCGCCGGCCCCACCGACGGCGTGGTGCCGCTCACCCCGGACGTCACGAGCCGCCTGGACGCCGCGATCAGGCAGCTGATGAACGAGGCCTCCATCCCGGGCGTGATCGTCGGCTACACCGCCCCCGGCGGCGGCTACCAGCGCACCTTCGGCGTCGCCGACCAGACCACCGGCGCACCGATGTCCCCCGACATGTACGTGCGCCTCGGCAGCGTGACCAAGACCTTCACCACCACCGCCGTCCTGCGGCTCGCGGACCAGGGCAGGCTGGACCTCGACGACCCGGTCTCCACGTACGTCCCGGACGTGCCCGGCGGCGACGGCATCACCCTGCGCCAGCTCGGCGAGATGCGCAGCGGCCTGTCCGACTACGCCCAGGACGCCGACTTCCGGCAGGCCGTCGTCGACGACCCGAACCGCCCCTACACCCCGGAGGAGCTGCTCGCGTACGCCTTCAGGCACCCGGCCGACTTCCCGCCGGGCACCCGGTTCGGGTACTCCAACACCAACACGATCCTGCTCGGCCTGGTGGTCGAGAAGGTCAGCGGCCGACCGGTGGGCGACTTCCTGAAGGCGCAGGTGTTCACCCCGGCCGGGCTGCACAGGACGGTCTTCCCGACCGACGCGACCTTCCCGGACCCGCACCCGCGCGGCTACACCCGCGACCCCCGCGACGGCTCGGTCGTGGACGCCACCGACTTCAACCCGTCCTGGGGGTGGGCGTCCGACGCCGCGATCTCGAACCTCGCCGATCTTCGGACCTGGTCGAAGGCGCTGGCCACCGGCGAGCCACTGCTCGAGCCCGCCACCCAGGCGGAGCGGCTGAAGGGGAAGCCCACCGGTGTCCCCGGGATCGACTACGGCTTCGGAGTGCTCGACGTCCACGGGTGGGTCGGCCATCCCGGCACGACTCCCGGGTACGGGAGCCTGGTTGTCTACCTGCCGAAGGCGCACGCCAGTCTGGTGATCCTGCTCAACACCGATGTCCCGTACCAGGATTCGGACCTCTCGACGCTGCTCGCGGAGGCCATCACGAAGATCGTCACGCCGAACGACGTCTACACGCTCCCGCCCCGACCGACCGGGTCGGCCCCGGCGTCCTCGCCGACCCTGGCGTCCTCGCCGTCCTCGCCGTCCTCGCCGACCTCGCCGTCCTCCGACGCGATCGGTTGAGCTGCCCGGCGGTCGGCCGCCAGCCGGGCGGAGCACTCGGCTGACCCGCACTCCCGTTCGGTCCAGTCGGACCGCGACCCGCGCGCGGCCGTCCGGCGGCGGTGCTTACGGTGGCGACGCTCCCCCGCGCCCCGTGGAGCAGCGCTCCGGCCCGGCCGAGCCGCACTCCGGGGCCCTTCGACACGGGGCCGTCCGCCCCAGAGAGGCCGCCTGCGCCGATGACCGACACCCGACGGCCCCGACCGGCCGTTCCCCGCTCCGTGAGCGTCCCCCACTCCGTACGGGTGGCCTCCGCGGCCCTCGCGCTGAGCGGCCTGCTCGCCGTCTCCGCCTGCTCCGGGGACGCCGAGCCCGTGCGGCAGGCCGGTCCGGCCGTCACCGCCGAACCGGCCGCGCTGAGCCCGACCGCCACGCCGACCGGCAGCCCCACCGGCGGCGTGGTGCCGCTCACCCCGGACGTCACGAGCCGCCTGGACGCAGCGATCAAGCAGGTGATGAGCGAGGTCTCCATCCCCGGGGTGATCGTCGGCTACACCGCCCCGGACGGCACCTACCAGCGCACCTTCGGCGTCGCCGACAAGAACGCGGGGACACCGATGTCGCCCGACCTGTACATGCGGATCGGCAGCGTCACCAAGACCTTCACCACCACCGGAATCCTGCGGCTGGTGGACCAGGGCAAGCTGGGCCTGGACGACCCGATCTCCAAGTACGTCCAGAACGTGCCCGGCGGCGACGGCATCAGCCTGCGCCAGCTCGGCGAGATGCGCAGCGGCCTGTTCAACTACACCCTGGACAGCGACTTCCAGCAGGCGTTCTTCAACGACCCGAACCGGCCCTTCACCCCGGAGCAGCTGCTCGGGTACGCGTTCAAGCACCCGGCGGACTTCGCGCCGGGCGCCCAGTTCGAGTACTCCAACACCAACCTGATCCTGCTCGGCCTGGTGGTCGAGAAGGTCGGCGGGCAGCCGCTCCACGACTTCCTACAGCAGCAGGTGTTCACCCCGGGCGGGCTCTCGAAGACCAGCCTGCCGGTCGACGCGGCCTTCCCCGACCCGCACGCCCACGGCTACACCAACCAGACGCTCAGCGGAGCCGTCGAGGACTCCACCACCTGGAACCCGTCCTGGGGCTGGGCCGCCGGCGCCGCCATCTCCCAGCTCGCGGACCTGCAGACCTGGGCGAAGGAGCTGGCCACCGGCGAGCCGCTGCTCAAGCCCGCCACCCAGGCACAGCGGCTGAAGTTCGTGACAGTCGGGAACACCCCCGACCTCGGCTACGGCTTCGGCATCTTCACCACCCACGGGTGGATCGGCCACAACGGCTCGCTGCCCGGCTACGAGAGCGTGGTGATCCACCTGCCGCAGGCCAACGCCAGCCTGGCCATCCTGCTGAACACCGACATCACCCACGACGGCTCGGAGCCCTCGACGTTCCTGGCCCGGGCGATCACCCAGATCGTCTCGCCGAACAACGTCTACACGCTGCCCACCCCGCCCGCTTCGGGCTCCCCGACTGCCTCGCCGTCCCCCACGGGCTCGCCGACTGCCTCCCCGACTGCCTCGCCGAGTCCGCTGGCCTCGCCCACGGGGACCACGCCGGCCTCGCCCCCCGCCACGCTGCACGTCTCCTGAACCGCGCCCGCGGGAGGCCCGACCGGTCCCGGTCGGGCCTCCCGCGCGTCACGTCCCGCCGGATCCGGTGCGCCGTCAGATCCCCAGCACCTTGCCGAGGTCGTACGAGACCGGCTCCTCCAGCTGCGCGTAGGTGCAGGTCTCCGGCGTACGGTCCGGCCGCCAGCGGCGGAACTGCGCGGTGTGCCGGAACCGGGTGCCCTCCATGTGGTCGTACGCGACCTCGACCACCCGCTCGGGGCGCAGCGCGATCCAGGAGAGGTCCTTGCCGCCGGTCCAGCGGCTGACCGCGCCGGGCAGCCGGCCCTCGGCGTGCGCGGCCTCGTCCGCCCAGCCGCCCCAGGGGTGCCGGGAGAGGTCCTCCATCCGCAACGGGGCCAGCTCCTCCACGAGTTCACGGCGGCGGGCCATCGAGAAGGCCGCGCAGACGCCGACGTGCTGGAGCCTGCCGTCGTCGTCGAAGATGCCGAGCAGCAGCGAGCCGACGACCGGGCCGCTCTTGTGCTCGCGGTAGCCGGCCACCACGCAGTCGGCGGTGCGCTCGTGCTTGATCTTGTACATGGTCCGCTCCCCCGGCCGGTACGGCTGGTCCAGCGGCTTGGCGACCACCCCGTCCAGCCCGGCGCCCTCGAACTCGGCGAACCAGGTCCCGGCGAGGTCGAGGTCGGTGGCGGCGGGGGCGGTGAACACCGGGTCGGCGGTGTCGGCGAGCGCGGCCTCCAGGGCCGGGCGGCGCACCGACAGCGGCTCCTCCAGCAGGCTCTCCTCCCCGAGGGCCAGCAGGTCGAAGGCGACGAAGGAGGCCGGGGTCCGCTCCGCGAGCAGCTTCACCCGGCTCGCGGCGGGGTGGATGCGCTCCAGCAGCTCCTCGAAGCGCAGCCGGCCGTCCCGGGCGATCACCACCTCGCCGTCCAGCACGCAGCGCGGCGGCAGCTCCCGCTCGAACGCCTCGACCAGCTCGGGGAAGTACCTGGTCAGCGGCTTGCCGGTGCGGCTGCCGAGCTCCACCTCGTCCCCGTCACGGAACACGATCGAGCGGAAGCCGTCCCACTTGGCCTCGTACTGCATCCCGGGCGGGATCCTGGCCACCGACTTGGCGAGCATCGGCGCCACCGGTGGCATCACGGGCAGGTCCATGCGTCCGATCCTCGCCCGGTTCACCTCGGGGCGCGCGCCGGGCGCCCGGCGCTTAGCGTGTGGGACATGGGCTCAGCCGTGGAACTGGAAGTCGCCGGGCGCACCGTCCGGCTGTCGCACCCGGACAAGGTGTACTACCCGGAGCGCGGCTTCACCAAGCTGGACGTCGCGCAGTACTACCTGGCCGTCGCCGACGGGGTGCTGCGCGGACTGCGCGACCGGCCGACCACCCTGCAGCGCTTCCCGGACGGGGTGGACGGCGAGTTCTTCTACCAGAAGCGCGCGCCCAAGGGCCTGCCGGAGTGGCTGCCCACCGCCCGGATCGAGTTCCCCTCCGGCCGCTCCGCCGACGAGATCTGCCCCACCGAGCCGGCCGCCGTGCTGTGGGCGGCCAACCTGGGCTGCCTCACCTTCCACCCCTGGCCGGTGCGGCGCTCCGACACCGGCCACGTGGACGAGCTGCGCATCGACCTCGACCCGCAGCCCGGCACCGACTTCCACGACGCCGTCCGCGCCGCCCACGAGCTGCGCGCCCTGCTGGAGGAGTACGGGCTGCGCGGCTGGCCCAAGTCCTCCGGCGGGCGCGGGCTGCACGTCTACGTGCCGCTGGTGCCCGAGTGGACCTTCACCGACGGGCGGCACGCGGTGATCGCCCTCGGCCGGGTGCTGGAGCAGCGGATGCCCGGGAAGGTCACCACCGCCTGGTGGAAGGAGGAGCGCGGCGAACGGATCTTCGTCGACTACAACCAGATGGCCCGCGACCGCACCATCGCCTCCGCCTACTCCCTGCGCGCCCGCCCGCGCGCCACCGCCTCCGCCCCGCTGCGCTGGGAGGAGCTGGACGACGCCGCCCCCGAGGACTTCGACCTGCGCACCGTCCCCGCCCGCTTCGCCGAACTCGGCGACCTGAACGCCGAGATGGAGCAGCACGCCTACCGGCTGGACGCCCTGCTGGAGCTCTACGACAAGCAACTCCACGACGAGGGTCTCGGCGAACTCCCCTACCCGCCCGACCACCCCAAGGCCGCCGGCGAGCCCACCCGGGTGCAACCGAGCCGGGCGAAGAAGAAGTAGCCGGCCGAGCGGCGCAAGCCGGCCCGCCGGTTCATTCGCCCCGCGCGCCCGCCGGGGCGAGGGCGGCGACGATGCGGACGGCCTCGGCGATCTGCCCGTCCGTGAGGTCACCCCGGGCGGTGAGGCGCAGCCGGGAGATGCCGTCCGGGACGGACGGCGGGCGGAAGCAGCCGACGGCGAGGCCCGCGCGGCGGCAGTCGGCGGCCCAGGCGACGGCGGCCTCGGGGCCCGGCGCGCGGACGGACACCACCGCGGCCTGCGGCTCGCAGGCCCGCAGTCCGGCGGCGGTGAGCTGCCGGGCCAGGGTGCGGGCCACCTCGCGGGCCCGCTCGGCGCGGGCCGGCTCGGCGCGCAGCAGCCGTAGGGCGGCGAGGGCGGCGCCGGCGGCGGCCGGGGCGAGACCGGTGTCGAAGATGAAGGTGCGGGCGGTCTCGGTGAGGTGGCGGATCACCCGGCGCGGACCGAGGACGACGCCGCCCTGCGAGCCGAGCGACTTGGAGAGGGTGGCGGTGGCCACGGTGTCCGGCTGCCCGGCGAGCCCGGCCGCCGCGAGCGCCCCGGTGCCGCCGGGGCCGAGCACGCCCAGCCCGTGCGCGTCGTCCACCAGCAGGGCGGCACCGTGCGCGCGGACGGCCTGGGACAGCGCGGGCAGCGGAGCCGCGTCGCCGTCCACCGAGAACACCGAGTCGGTGACCACCAGCGCCCGCGGCTGCGCCCGCCCGGCGAGCGCCTCGGCGACGGCCGCCGGGTCACCGTGCGGGGCCCGGTGGACGTCGGCGCGGGAGAGCCGGCAGCCGTCGATCAGCGAGGCGTGGTTGTAGGCGTCGGAGACGATCAGGGTGTCCGGGTCGGTGAGCGCGGTCAGCGCCGCGAGGTTGGCCGTGTACCCGGAGGAGAACACCAGCGCGGCCTCCACCCCGCAGAACTCGGCCAGCTCCTCCTCTAGTTCGGTGTGCAGCGCGGTCGTCCCGGTCACCAGCCGCGACCCCGTCGAGCCCCCGCCCCAGCGCAGCGCCGCGTCCGCCGCGGCCCGGACGACCACCGGATGCCTGGTCAGCCCCAGGTAGTCGTTGCCCGCGAGGTCCAGCACCGCGTCGTCCGCCGTCCGGCTGCGCAGCGTCCTCGTCAGCCCGGCCTCCGCCCGCATCGCGGCCGTCTCGTCGAGCCAGTCGAAGACGTGCGCGGGCGCGGGGACGGAGGCGGGGGCGGCGGGGCGCGGCTCGGCCGCGAGCGGATGATTCATGCTCGGCACTCTGGCACGTCGGCGGGTGTCGGGCAATGTGCGGATCGGCACAGTGCGAAATCACATTTCCCCCGGCATTAACCTCCCGTTCACGCTGATTCAACTGCTGGGATTCCCGATCCCCACTTGAGCAAAGGCTTTCCCGAGCTTCCCCGGGCGCCTATCGGCAGGTCACAAAGCGTTCGATTCTCTCCGTTCGATCTTCACTGGGGGGTGGCAAGTGACCGACCTCGAATTCGAGCGTCGCATGAATCCGTGGCTCTCCGGCGGCAAGGCCGTGGAGGGAGTTCCCGGCGTCAGCGGCGCGGCGAACTTCTCCGTGGACAAGCTCGACGCCGCGTACACCTCCGTCCGGGACGCGGGCGCCGCAGCGGGGCTGGACCCGACGTCGACCGCTTCGTCCCGCCGTCCCCGGGCGGTCCGCCCCGGCGCCGGTCCCGGGTCCGCCCCACTCGGCTTCGGCTCCCGCGCGACCGGGTGGGTCCTGAACTCCACGAACGCCCCCGGGGAAGCGACGGTCCGGCTCTACGTGCCCTGCGACGTCGAGGCCCCGAAGGGCGACAGCGACCAGCCCGCGCCGCGGTACTTCGGCGTCCTGGTCTCCGGGGACGTCGTCCACGGCGCCTCCCCCGCCAAGGCGCACCAGGCCTACGCCGACATCGCGCTCAAGGTCGGCCGGGCGGCCGTGACCGCGTAGGAGTGCCGAAATCCCGTGACCCTCCCCTCCTCCGCGCCCCGCGTCGCGCCCTGACCCGCCCCTTGCCGCCCCGGGCTTTGCCCGGGGTGGCGGCGAGCAGGCAAGATAGCCGGGTGACCCTCCTTGATCTGATGCCGAAGCCCGCCACCCCCGACGCGCTGTACGAGACGTTCGCAGCCTGGGCGGAGGAGCGGGGGATCACCCTGTACCCGGCACAGGAGGAGGCGTTGATCGAGCTGGTCTCGGGGAACAACGTGATCCTGGCGACGCCGACCGGGTCGGGCAAGAGCCTGGTGGCGGCCGGGGCGCACTTCGCGGCGCTGGCGGAGGGGCAGCGGACGTTCTACACCGCCCCGATCAAGGCGCTGGTGTCGGAGAAGTTCTTCGACCTGGTGAAGATGTTCGGCACCGAGCAGGTCGGCATGATGACCGGCGACGCGAGTGTGAACCCGACCGCGCCGATCATCTGCTGCACCGCCGAGGTGCTCGCCCAGATCGCGTTGCGCGACGGCACCCGGGCGGACATCGGCCAGGTCGTCATGGACGAGTTCCATTTCTACGCCGAGCCGGACCGCGGCTGGGCCTGGCAGATCCCGCTGCTGGAGCTGCCGCAGGCGCAGTTCCTGCTGATGTCCGCGACGCTCGGTGACGTCCGCCGCTTCGAGGAGGACCTGACCCGCCGCACGGGCCGTCCGACCACGGTGGTGCGCAACGCGACCCGCCCGGTGCCGCTGTTCTACGAGTACCGCCGCACCTCGATGCACGACACCCTGGAGGAGCTGCTGCAGACCGGCCAGGCGCCGGTCTACGTCGTGCACTTCACCCAGAAGGAGGCGGTGGAGCGGGCCCAGTCGCTGATGAGCATCAACATGTGCTCGAAGGCGGAGAAGGAGGCCATCGCCGACCTGATCGGCAACTTCCGCTTCACCACCAAGTTCGGCCGCAACCTGTCCCGTTTCGTCCGCCACGGCATCGGGGTGCACCACGCGGGCATGTTGCCGAAGTACCGCCGACTGGTCGAACGCCTCGCCCAGGCGGGCCTGTTGAAGGTCATCTGCGGCACCGACACCCTCGGCGTCGGCGTCAATGTGCCGATCCGCACGGTGCTGTTCACCGCGCTGTCCAAGTACGACGGGCAGCGCGTGCGCATCCTGCGCGCCCGGGAGTTCCACCAGATCGCCGGCCGGGCCGGCAGGGCGGGCTTCGACACCGTCGGCCAGGTGGTGGCGCAGGCGCCGGAGCACGTGATCGAGAACGACAAGGCGATCGCCAAGGCCGGGGACGACCCGAAGAAGAAGCGCAAGGTCGTCCGGAAGAAGGCCCCGGAGGGCTTCGTCGGCTGGACCGAGGAGACCTTCGACAAGCTGATCGCCGCCGACCCCGAGCCGCTGGTCTCCCGGTTCAAGGTGAGCCACGCGATGCTGCTGTCGGTGATCGGCCGCCCGGGCAACGCCTTCGAGGCGATGCGCAAGCTGCTGACCGACAACCACGAGGACCGGGCCGCGCAGCGCCGGCACATCCGCACCGCGATCGCCATCTACCGCTCGCTGCTGGAGGGCGGCGTGGTGGAGCGGCTGCCGGAGCCGGACTCCGAGGGCCGGATCGTCCGGCTCACCCTGGACCTCCAGGAGAACTTCGCGCTCAACCAGCCGCTGTCCACCTTCGCGCTGGCCGCCTTCGAGCTGCTCGACCCGACCTCGCCCTCGTACGCGATGGACGTGATCTCGGTCGTCGAGGCGACCCTCGACGACCCGCGCCAGATCCTCGCCGCACAGCAGAACAAGGCGCGCGGCGAGGCCGTCGGCGAGATGAAGCGGGACGGCATCGAGTACGAGGAGCGGATGGAGCGGCTCCAGGAGATCACCTACCCGAAGCCGCTGGAGGAGCTGCTCACCCACGCCTACGAGGTGTACCGCCGGGCGCACCCGTGGATCGGCGACCACCAGCTGCAGCCCAAGTCGGTGGTCCGCGACCTGTACGAGCGGGCGATGACCTTCTCGGACTACGTCGGGTTCTACGAGCTGGCCCGCACCGAGGGCATCGTGCTGCGCTACCTGGCCGGCGCGTTCAAGGCGCTGGAGCAGACCGTCCCCGAGGACGTGAAGACCGACGACCTCAAGGACGTCATCGCCTGGCTCGGCGAGCTGGTCCGTCAGGTCGACTCCAGCCTGCTGGACGAGTGGGAGCAGCTGGCCAACCCGACCGAGCCGCAGGCCGCCGAGGTGCGGCTGGACGACAAGCCGGCGCCGGTCACCGCCAACGCCCGCGCCTTCCGCGTCCTGGTGCGCAACGAGATGTTCCGCCGGGTCGAGCTGTGCGCGCTGGAGCACTACGAGGAGCTCGGCGAGCTGGACGGCGAGTACGGCTGGGACGCGGACCGCTGGGCGGACGCCATGGACGGGTACTGGGAGGAGTACGACGACCTCGGTACCGGCCCGAACGCGCGCGGCCCGAAGATGCTGATCATCGAGGAGGAGGACTCCGCCTGGCGGGTCCGGCAGATCTTCGACGACCCGGAGGGCGACCACGACTGGGGCATCAGCGCCGAGGTCGACCTGTACGGCTCGGACGAGGAGGGCCGGGCGGTCGTGCGGGTGACCTCGGTGGACCGGCTCGGCGGCTGAGCCGGGCCCCGGTCCGATCCGGTCCGGTCATGACGATGACGAATCCCCCCGGAGGCCACGGCTTCCGGGGGGATTCGTCGTCAGGCGCCGTCAGGCGTCGTCGGTCACGCCGTCGTCAGCCTGAGCCGGGCCGCCGTCACATCCAGGCGAACGGCGAGCCCGCCGCGTAGGAGAGCGCGCGGGTGGCCTCCTCCAGGTTCTGTTCGGTGCTGGGCGCCGTGCCGGTGGCCGTCTGGCCGGGCGCGGTCGGCGTCCCTTGGCCGCTCGGGGTGGTGCCCGTCGGGCGGCCGTCGCCCGACCGCGAGCTGGTGACCGTCACGTAGTGCCCGACCGCCTCGACCCGGGGCTCGCCGCCCGTCCGGGCGCCGCCGGGCTGCTGGGCGGGGGCGGTGCTGGTGTCGGCGAGGATGAAGGCGACCGCGCCGGGCTTGGCCCGCAGGGCGTCGGCGGCCCTGGCGGCGGAGGGCTGGTCGGGGAAGCGCAGCAGGGTGACGCTGCTGAGCACCGGGTGGTCCTGGCCGGTGAAGCTGACGGTCAGGTAGCTCTGGCAGCCGGTGTCCTTCAGCGGGTCCTGGATGCGTTCCTGGAGCACCTCGACGCAGTTCTCGCCCTGCCGGACGCCGTTGCGCCGCGCCTTGAACGCGCCGACCTCGACGGGCCGCTGGGCGGGGAAGAGGATGTCGACGTTGAGGGCCTCGGGGTCGGTGCGCGGCGGCGGGGCACCCACCACCCGCGGCGTCGCGGTCGCGTCCTTGCTGGACGGGCCGAGCCCGGGTATGTAGTCGCCGGGCATCGGGCGGGTGATGATCCACCCCCCGGCCGCGACCACCCCGACCACGACGATCCACCCGGCCGCTCGACGGGCCGTCAGCCGACGGCCCCGCCTGCGGTCCGTTCCCTCCGCGGCGTCAACACCCCCACCGACGTGCTGCCCTGCCTGGCCTTCCCGGCCCTCTCCCGGAGTCGGGGTGTGCTCCCCCTGCGTGGTCATGGCGCAGATTCTAAGCACCCCGGGGGTGGCGTGGATCACGGGGTCGGGGGTTGTGGATCATCGTCCTCCGGGAGCCGTCCGCCGCCCGCTCGCCGCCCCGGAGGACCGCCCCGCCCTACCCGTCGGTAACCTGAAGCTCGACCCCACGTCAAGCCCGTGATCAGCGGCGGAGTCGTGACCTTCGACACTGTGGCAATCGGCACATCCTCACACCGATCTTCTGGCAGGTTTGCTCTGGCGCCGCTCGATCACCACCAGGCAGGATCGGCCCCATGGATCTGCTCGATACCCTCACCGCCAAGGGCCTGCGCGGCGAAGTCCCGACCCGCGAGGAGGCCCTGGCCGTCCTCGCCACCACCGACGACGAGCTGCTCGACGTGGTCGCCGCGGCCGGCAAGGTGCGCCGCCGCTGGTTCGGCCGCCGGGTCAAGCTCAACTACCTGGTGAACTTGAAGAGCGGGCTCTGCCCGGAGGACTGCTCGTACTGCTCGCAGCGCCTCGGATCCAAGGCCGAGATCCTCAAGTACACCTGGCTCAAGCCCGACCAGGCCGCCGAGGCCGCCCGCGCCGGCGTGGCCGGCGGGGCGAAGCGGGTCTGCCTGGTCGCCAGCGGCCGCGGCCCGACGGACCGCGACATCGACCGGGTCACCGACACCATGGCCGCCATCAAGGACGCCGACCCCGAGGTCGAGATCTGCGTCTGCCTCGGCCTGCTCTCCGACAACCAGGCGGAGCGGCTCAAGGCCGCCGGCGCCGACGCGTACAACCACAACCTCAACACCTCCGAGGGCACGTACGGCGACATCACCACCACCCACACCTACGCGGACCGGGTGGACACCGTGCAGAAGGCGCACGGCGCGGGCCTGTCCGCCTGCTCCGGCCTGATCGCCGGCATGGGCGAGAGCGACGAGGACCTCGTCGACGTCGTCTTCGCCCTGCGCGAGCTGGGCTCGGACTCCGTCCCGGTCAACTTCCTGATCCCGTTCGAGGGCACCCCGCTCGCCAAGGAGTGGAACCTCACCCCGCAGCGCTGCCTGCGCATCCTGGCGATGGTCCGCTTCGTCAACCCGGACACCGAGGTGCGGATCGCCGGCGGGCGCGAGGTGCACCTGCGCTCGATGCAGCCGCTCGGCCTGCACATCGCCAACTCCATCTTCCTCGGCGACTACCTGACCAGCGAGGGCCAGGCCGGCCAGACCGACCTCGACATGATCAAGGACGCCGGCTTCGAGGTCGAGGGCGCCGGCGAGGCCACCCTGCCGCGCCACCGCGCGGACGTCGCCGAGGCCGCCCAGGCGGCCGGCGGCTGCGGCACCGCGGCCTCGGCCTCGGCCTCGGCCTGCGGCAGCGGCGGCGGCTGCGGCCCGTGCGGCGGGCACGCGCACGCCCCCGCGTCCTCGGACTCGTCGGCCTCGCCGGCCTCGCCGGTCTCGCCGGTCTCGCCGGCCGAGCAGTCCTCGCCGGTCGTGGAGTCCTCGCCGGTCGTGGAGTCCTCGGGCGACGAGCTCCGCAGCGACCTGGTGAAGGTCCGCCGCCGCGGCGCCGGCACCGAACTCGCGCCCAACGCCTGATACCCACCGGAGAACCGCCCATCATGCCCCAGCCGTCCACCGAAACGCTGCTCGCCCTCGACCGCGCCCACGTCTGGCACCCGTACGGGCCGATGCCCGGCACCGTCACCCCGTACGTGGTCGAGTCCGCCTCCGGGGTGCGGCTGCGCCTGGCCGAACCGGTCGCGGGCGGGCGGGAGGAGCTGGTGGACGGGATGTCGTCCTGGTGGGCGGCGATCCACGGCTACCGGCACCCGGTGCTGGACGAGGCGGTGCGCGAGCAGCTGGGGCGGATGAGCCACGTGATGTTCGGCGGGCTCACCCACGAGCCCGCCGTCCGGCTGGCCGCGCGGCTGGTGGAGATCACCCCGGAGCCGCTGCGGCACGTCTTCCTCGCCGACTCGGGCTCGGTGGCCGTCGAGGTGGCGATGAAGATGTGCCTCCAGTACTGGCAGTCCATCGGGCGGCCGGCCAAGCGCCGGCTGCTCACCTGGCGCGGCGGGTACCACGGGGACACCTTCCACCCGATGTCGGTGTGCGACCCGGACGGCGGGATGCACCACCTGTGGGGCGGGGTACTGCCCGGCCAGCTGTTCGCCCCGGAGCCGCCGGCCGGGTTCGACGCCCCGCTCGACCCGGCGTACGCCGCGCGGTTCGAGGAGCTGATGGCCCGGCACGCCGACGAGCTGGCCGCTGTCATCGTCGAGCCGGTGGTCCAGGGCGCGGGCGGGATGCGCTTCCACTCCCCCGCCTACCTGCGGATGCTGCGCGAACTGTGCGACCGGTACGGGGTGTTGCTGGTCTTCGACGAGATCGCCACCGGCTTCGGGCGCAGCGGTGCGCTGTTCGCCGCCGACCACGCGGGCGTCTCGCCGGACGTCATGTGCCTCGGCAAGGCGCTGACCGGCGGGTACCTGACGCTGGCCGCCACGCTGTGCACCTCCGAGGTCGCCGACGGGATCAGCCGCGGCGAGGTGCCGGTGCTCGCGCACGGGCCGACGTTCATGGGCAATCCGCTGGCCTGCGCGGCCGCCAACGCCTCGCTGGAGCTGCTGCTCGGGCAGGACTGGTCGGTGGAGGTCAAGCGGATCGAGACGGGGCTGGCCGAGGGCCTCGCGGCGGCCGCCGACGTCCCGGGCGTGCTGGACGTACGGGTCCAAGGGGCCATCGGCGTCGTGCAGTTGGACCATCCCGTGGACGTGGCGGCGGCCACCGAGGCGGCGGCGCGCGAAGGCGTGTGGCTGCGGCCGTTCCGGGACCTGATCTACACCATGCCCCCCTATGTGACGCAGGACGACGACGTGGCGCGGATCGCCGCCGCCGTGACCGCCGCGGCGGTGCGGGGATGAGCGCGCGCATCCTGTTCGTGACCGGCACCAACACGGACGTCGGCAAGACCGTGGCCACCGCGGCCGTCGCCTCGGCGGCGCTGCGGGCCGGGCTGAAGGTCGCGGTGCTCAAGCCGGGGCAGACGGGCGTCGCCCCGGACGAGCCCGGCGACGCCGCCGAGGTCCGGCGCCTGGCAGGCGAACTGACGGTCCGTGAGCTCGCGCGCTACCCCGAGCCGCTGGCCCCCGACACCGCGGCCCGGCGGGCCGGGATGCCGTACCTCTCCCCCGCCGAGGTGGTGTCCGAGGTCGCCGAACTGGCCTCCACCCACGACCTGGTGCTCGTGGAAGGCGCGGGCGGGCTGCTGGTCCGCTACGACGACCAGGGCCGCACGCTCGCCGACCAGGCCCGGGCCGTCCTCGACGCCGGGCTGCCGGCCGAGGTGCTGCTGATCGCCTCGGCCGGGCTGGGGACGCTCAACATCGTCTCCCTCACGGCGGAGGCCCTCGCGGCCCGCGGCCTCCCCCTCGCGGGGGTGCTGGTCGGCTCCTGGCCCGCCGAGCCCGGCCTCGCCGAGCGCTGCAACCTGGCCGACCTGCCCCGCTCCGCCGGCGCCCCGCTGCTCGGCGCCCTGCCGGAACGGGCGGGCGGCGCCGAGGACTTCGCCGCCCTCGCGCACGCCTCGCTGGCCCCTGAGCTGGGCGGCGGCTGGGACGTGGAGCACTTCGCGCACCGCCACCGGCCCGAATCGGCACCGCTTCGCTCGATGGGGTGATCCCGCCTTCCGCCCCTGTCGGAAGCCGGGACGGCTCAATACCGTTCCTTCCATGACAGACGGGCTCACCGCAGACGAGGCCCTGCGGGCCTTGGCCGCCCTGGAGGCGGCATGGAAGGACGACGACGAGGCGCTGTTCGCCCTGGCGGCGGGCGGCGTCGGTGAACGGCCGCTGCCGGCGCTGGTCGCCGCGTACGGCGAGCACGCCATGGACACCCTGATGGCGCTCGCCTTCGGTCTGCGCGCCACCATGAGCGACGAGGAGATCGCCGAGATCTCCGACGCCGTCAGCTCCAACATCGGCGCCCGGATGAGTGCCCTGCTCACCCAGACCCTCAAGGCCTGGGGCACCCTCGCCCCCGCGGACGACCTCTCGGTGACGAAGATCATCGCCCACACCGTGATCGACGCGATGCGGGCCGTCACCGAGGACCCCGGCAAGACCGAAGTGCTGCCCCTGCTGGCGACGTTCCGCAGCTACGCCCTCAACGAATCCTGATCGGTACGGATATGACGGCGGGGGCTTCGAGTCGGACTCGAAGCCCCCGCGCGGGACGTCGGGCCGGTCGACTTCCCGCGCAGCCGATCCATCGCCTACGCGGTTCGGCGGGGCGGCAGGATCCGGATGGCGTCGGCGTAGCCGTGCTCAGCGGCCCTCGGCGACCAGGAAGCGGCCGGAGCGCCAGTGCAGGCTGGCCGGGCCGCCGGTGGGCCAGTCGTGGTTCAGGTGGCGGCGGCCGCGGCCCAGGGCGCCGAGGTCGTGGGGGCGCAGGGTTCCGCTCCGCAGGCCGGTGGCCTCGTCGGCGGTCACCGGCATGATGGTCACGTACTGGGCGTCGTCCCCGCCCATCCAGTCGACGACCTCGGTGAAGATCCACACGAACCGCTGCGAACAGTCCCGGCAGCGCCGGAGGTTGACCGAGAAGCGCGAGCCGTCCACCACCTCCGCCTCGTGCTCGAAGCCCTCCCGCTGCCGCCCCCACACGGCCCGCTCGTCCTCCCCGTAGCACTTCGCGCAGCCGAACTCCGCCATCGGGCTTCCCATCGGTCGACTCCCTGTTCCGCGACGTCCCGGTCGCGGCCCATGATGCCCCCAGGGCCTGGGGCAACGGCCGGACCGTCACCCGACCGGGGAACAATTCACGGGCCGTTACCGCACCGTTCGCGCCCTGGGCTGACCGCCGGCACGCCGGTTGACGAGAGAGTGGCGCGTACATGCCCCAGGCCTCTCGGACCGCTGCGGCCGCACAGGCCCGTACACGCCCGTACACGCCCGTACACGCCCGGCCGGGCGTACCCGTCCGATGTCGGGCGATGCCTGCCGACCGCGCCCGCACCGCTGGGGTTCACTGATCGCCTGACGTGGCCGCGTGCGGCCGTTCGGATGCGAGGAGGCCTGCGGATGGGTAGGGCTGGGCTGGGTCGGGACGATCTCCGAGCGCTGCTGGTGGCGCCCGCGACGGCGTCCGAGCGGATCGGGCTGGAGATCGAGTGCGGCGTCGTCGACCCGCGGACCGGGCTCGCCGCCCCCTACCGGGGCAGGAACGGGATGCGGGCCGTCCTGGACGGCGTGCTCGCGGAGTGGGACGGCAAGGCCCTGTTCGACGCGGGGGAACCGGCCGGAGTCGAGCTGGCCGGCGGGGGCCTGATCGGGCTCGAACACGGCGGCCAGCTGGAGTACTCGGCGCCCCCGGCGGCCGATCTGGCCACCGCGGTGGACGACGTGCGACTCACCCTCGTCCGGCTGGCGGAACTGCTCCGGCGCTTCGATCTGGCGCTCCTGCCGGGCGCTTACCTGCCGTTCGACCGGATCGAGACCGTCCCCTGGGTGCCGCTGAGCCGCGGGCCGCTCATGCGCGGCCACTTCGCCGCCCTCGGCGAGCCGGGCAGCGGCGGGGCGCGGATCCTGTCGATGTCGACGTGCACGCAGGTGCACCTCGACCACCTCTCCGAGGAGGACTTCACCCAGAAGGTCCGGATGCAGGCGGCCGCGTCACCGGTGGTCGCCGCGCTGCTCGTCAACTCCCCGCTGTCCGGAGGCCGGCTCGACGGGCTGCTCTCGCACCGGTCGCAGGACTGGCTGCTGACGGATCCGCGGCGCTGCGGCCTCGTTCGACCGGCCCTGCGCGACGACGTGTCGATCGACGACGTCGTCGACTGGGCTCTGCGCATCCCCATGATCTACTACCAGGACGGCGCGGGAGAGCTTCGGCCCGCGCCCGACCGGCCGTTCGCCTCGCTCCTCCGGCACGGGTTCGCCGACGGCACCCGGCCACTGTTCAACCACTGGGCCGCCCATCTGACACAGATCTGGACGCACGTCAGGATCCGCCGCACCCTCGAGCTGCGCGCGGCCGACGGCCCCTCGTACGAGAACTTCCAGGTCGTACCCGCGCTGTGGACGGGGCTCAGCTACCACGCCCCGTCCCGGGCCGCGGCCTGGGAGTTGCTGCGGCACTACAGCGCGGCGCAGCTGCGGGAGACGACGGCCAGGCTCCCGTACGAGGGACTGCGCACCGTGCTCGGCGGCGACCGCGTGCGCGAAGTCGCGGGCGAGCTCGTCCGGTTGGCCCGGGAAGGACTGCGGGCGCGGGTCGCCGCCGGCCTGGAGCGCCCCGAGGTGCCGGCCTACCTCGATCCCCTGGACGAGGTGCTGCACACCGGGAAGACCTTCGCCGAGCAGTGCGCCGAGCGCTGGGAGACGGACCTGCGACGCGATCCGCGCCGCTATGTCGCGCTCCACCGCGTCTGACCGCCTCCGACCGCGTCCGACCGCGTCCGACCGCGTCCGACCGCTTCGGACCGAGCAGCCCGATCACACGTCCTTGATCGTTCGTACCGGAGCACACCACCCGGTACGAACGGCTCGGTGCCGGGGGAAGGCTTCGAACCTTCACGCCCCCTGGGGGACACCCGACCACGAAGGGTCGGGCGCGTCTGCCACTTCCGCCACCCCGGCCTGCCGAACTCCGACGGAAACAACGCTAACAGCCACCCGGTGGCGCGTGAAGAACGCGTCGGAGATCAATTTACGATGGCCGGAAACCGCCCTTCGCGAATTCCGATCAAAAGCTTCCGGATTCCTTTTGTGAATTCGATCTCCACACCACGGACGCCGCTCTCCTCCCCCTCACGTCCGCCCTTGTCGCCACTGGAATCCCGCCGTACTCTCGGCCCAGTTGGTCCCATTGCCGACGGGGGGACTCCCGTGCCCGATCAACGCTCGGTATTCCTGAGTTATCCACCGGCCTCCAGCATCTGGCACCTGCCGATGGGAATCGCCTTCCTCACCGCGATCCTCGAAGAGCGCGGCCACCACGTCGTCCAGCACTACGGCTACGTCGAAGCCGTCGAGCACGTCCTGCGGCGGCACGGCGGTGCTCCGGTCGAGGAGGCCCTGCGCGTCGTCCGCGACCCCGACGCCTCGATCCTGCGGCGCCACGACGCCCGCCGGCTGTTCGAGGAGGTCTCGGCGCGCACGTCCTCGACGTTCGAGGACTTCGGCGTCGAGCGCAACAACGTGAAGTGCGACTCCCGGCACTTCAAGGGCGATGTCGCCGAACTGCGGTGGGTGCTGGAACACCGGGAGGAACACCTCTTCCACGAGTACTTCGCCGGGACGGAGCTGGCCCGCATCCGCGCCGCCGGCGCGGACGTGGTCGGCATCAGCGTCGCCGACGAGCGGCAGCTGGTGAGCGCCTGCGTGCTCGCCAGCCTCGTCCGCGAACAGCTCCCGCACGTGCGGCTGTTCATGGGCGGGAACTACTGGGCCCGCACCATGGACGCCTACCACGACCCTGCGTTCGTCGGCCTGTTCGACCACTGGGACGCCATCGTCTACGCCGAGGGCTTCCGGCCCGTGGTCGATCTGGTCGAAGGGGCCGAGCCGGCCACCGTGCCGGGCGTGGTGTGGCGCGACGGCGACACCGTGCGGGTCAACCCGCGCACCCCCGCCCCCGTCGACTACGAGTCGCTGCCCACCCCGGTGTTCGACCGCTCCATCCGGCAGTGGAGTCCGGATTTCGTGCCGCCCCTCTACACGATGTCCAACTGCCCGATGCGCTGCGGCTTCTGCTCGATAGCGGCCGGCAGCGACAGTTTCCTGCACAAACCGCGGGTGATGTCCGAACGGCGCGTCGCCGAGCACATCGCCGCACTCGGTGTCGAACGCGTCGACTTCGTCGACGAATACCTCACCATCCCCAGGCAGCTCAGAATCGGACGGGAACTCGCCCGCATCGGACACCGCGCCACCTGGCAGTGCTATCTGACCGCGAGCGATCAATTGCTGAAACCGGAGAGCTGCCAGGCGCTGGCCGCCGCCGGATGCAGCGCCGTGCAACTCGGGCTGGAATCCCTCGATCCGGACACCCTGCGCCAGGAAGCGAAACCCTGGAACCACCCGGCGAATTACGGCCGCATTCTCCGCAACCTCCACGACGCCGGAATCCAGGTCCACGTCTTCATCATCGTCGGCGTGCCCGGTGAGCCGATCAACCGCTCCCTGCGCTGGCTGCCGTTCCTGGAGGAGCACGGCGAGCACATCCTGACCATCAAGTCCGGCCGCTACCGGCTCACCCGGCGGGCCCCGGACGAGCGCGCCGCCTCCCTCCACCAGTTGTCCGGGCTCCAGGTGACGGGCGAGGACCAGAAGCTGCTCAACCTCAACCGCGACCAGTTCCGGTACACCACGGGCGGGCTCAGCCGCAAGCGCGTCGAAGCCGTGCGCGACCTCCTCGAAGAGGCCTGCCGCCGGCACTGGGCCTACCAGGTCACCTCAGACATCCCCTGGTGGACCAATCGAGGCCGGTTCACCCTGGCGCAGCTGCGCGCCGACGCCGAGATCCTCCGGACGCACCGTCCCGCCGAACCCTCCATCCCCGCCGGGCACCTCAAGCGCGGGCTCTCCAAGGTCACCAGCGCGCTCCACGACGAACTCGGCCTTCGCGCCGCGCCCGCCACCTTCGAGGACGCGCGCGACATCGCCGCCCGACTGGACGCCACCGAGGCGGCCAGGGCCGGCGCGGGGCACGGATAGCGCCGGCTCGCCCGGTACCCCGGCAACGCCCGCACGCCCCCGATCAGACCTCCAGCAGGACGGCGGGCAGCGCGGCCTCCCGCACCAGGGCGCGCGGCAGGGAGAGGCCGAAGTGGCGGCCGAGAACCTCCAGACAGGTGCGGTGGAGGTCCTCGGCCGCCCGGTCGTGGTCGGGCAGGCCGACGGCGGCCAGCTCGGCCGTCAGGGCGGCGACGGTGGCCGGCTCCCCCTCGACGCCGTCCGGGCCCCAACTGCCGTCCAGGTGGAGGTTGAGGAAGCAGGTGCTCCGGCCGTCCCGGTAGCCGTGGAAGAACGGCGGCACCGGCTTGCCGTTCTCCTCCTCGAACTCCAGGTGGTAGATCTCCGCGCCGCCGCGCGAGGCGGACGGCGGGACGCTCAGCTCACCCTGCCAGTAGCCGTACGCCACCACGAAGGCGAGGTCGCCGGTGCGTCCGTGGTGCAGCGCGATGTCCTCGACGTCGCCGGCGAAGTCGAGCTCGTACTCCTCGACCAGGCCCTCGGCGGTGAGTTCGCCGAGCGGCCGGGCGGTGCACCCCGGGAGCCCCTCGGTGATCCGGGCCACCAGTTCCTCCGGCCCCACGCCCCGGGCCAGCACCACGCTGTAGCCGCCGTAGGCGATCGACTGGGGTGCGGCGAGCCATGCGATTCCATCCGTCATGGCGGTCATCCTGCCGCACGGCGCTGACAACCGGCCGGTGCGGCCTGTCCGCTCACCCCCGGGGAGCGGGTGCCGGCCGCCTCCCGATCTGCAGCAGTGCCGGTGCCGGTGCCGGGCGGTCCATCGCCGCGTACGGGCAGTGCACCGCGTTCTCGTCGCCGGCCGCCCAGCCGCGCACCCACGGGGCCAGCCGCTCGTTGTCGATCCGCAGGGTGCCGTCCGGCAGCAGCCGACCGATCGCGTTGGCGGGGTCGGCGAGCGCCACCGTGCACTTGGCGACGGTGCCGTCGGCCCGGATCACCAGGGAGTTCGGCCGGGCGGCGTAGCAGACCGGCAGCTCGTCGGGGTCCGGCGCGGCCGGGAGTCCGTCGTACGCCACGGCGGTCAGCTCGTCCAGGACCTGCGGGCGCAGCTCCTGTTCGAGGATCTCCATCGTCCGGTCGTTCGGCCCACCCATCCGCTCGACCGGCTTGAGGTGGAGCGTGAACCGCTCGTCCCGCAGGAAGGTGTCGCGCAGCCGGGCGAGGAACCCGGGCATGAGCGGCAGGTTGGCGGGTGTGAGGTGGACCCGAAGCAGCACGCCGACGGGCAGTGCGCTGTCCCGGATCGCCAGCAGGTTCCGCCAGATCCGGTCGAACGAGCCGCGGCCGTCCGCGCGGAGCCTGGTGGTGTCGTGGGCCTCGGCCGGGCCGTCCAGGGAGACCTGGTACCGGTCGACGCCGAGGGCCGCCAGCGTCCGGGCGGTCCCGGTGTCGAGCAGGTAGCCGTTGGTGGTCATGTTGGCCCGGTAGTGGAGGCCGGGCCGGGCGGCGGCCGAGTCGGCCAGGTGGGCGGAGAGTTCCTCGACGATCGGGCGTGCGAGCAGTGGCTCCCCGCCGAACCAGGAGATGTCCAGGCGCCGCAGGTCTGCCGCGCGCCGGTCGATCAGCCGCTTGATGCCTCCGACCACCGCTTCGCTCATCCGCCCGACGGTGAAGTCCTCGTAGCAGTAGGTGCAGCGGAAGTTGCACTGCTCGGTAGGGAGAACGATCAGGTGCAGGGCCTGGTCGGTCAGGGACGCCGCGAGCTGCGCCCGGAACGCCGGGGAGGTGCTCCCGCCGGTACCGGGCGCGGTGAGGGTCTGCGTCATGGGTGCGGTTCTCCGTCGGACGGGTCGGTCCGACTACACCGGAGTACCGCAGTGCGCCACCAGGTTGGGGCAGACGTTGGTGACGTGGCTGCGCACTTGGGGATCGAAGGGCACCTCGCCCCCGGTGCTCACGAAGCTCGCCAGCTGGGGCGAGGAGACGACGATGCGGCCCTGCTCGTCCAGCTTGACGTCGACGCCGCTCGGGCTGTTCTGCGGACCGTTCTGCGGAGCACTCATGGCGACTCTCCTTGTGGGGTGGGGCGCGAGGGTCGGGTCCCCTCGCCGCCCCGAGAACTCTTCCGCACACCACCGGCCGTTGCCACTCCTGACGGCCACCCGGAGGACGTGTCGGGCCGGGACGTGCAGCCGGGAATTCCGTTCGACAAACCGAACGAGCGGGCCCGGCAGGCGAACCAGCCGGCTCAGTGCCCGGGCACCAGCGGGGGGCTCGGCGGGGGCGGCCCGTCCGCCGGGTCGGCGAGGTGCAGCCGCTGCTCCGCGCGGTACTGCAGCAGGAGCACCGAGCGCACCGGCTCCCCGCTCACCGCGGTGTACGAGTGCGGCAGCGAGGCGTCGAAGCCGACGTAGTCCCCCGGGCCGAGTTCGACCTCACGGCGGCCCGCCCGCACCCGCAGCCGGCCGGACTGCACGACGGTGTGCTCGGTACCGCCGTGGCCCGCGGAGATCTGGGTGCCGTCGATGCGGACCTGCTGGTCGTAGATCTCGAACACCACGTCCCCGGCCTCGATCCGGCGCAGCGGTCGCAGGTCCACGCCCCGCCCGCTGAGCACCTCGGCCTCGGCCGCCCGCACCACCGTCACCTCGTCGGCGGGCCGGGCCTCGACCAGGTCGGAGATCGGCACGCCGAGCACCCGGGAGAGCCCGAGCACCGTCTCCAGGGTGGGGTTGCCGGCCCCGGACTCCAGCTGGGAGAGCGTCGCCTTGCCGACCCCGGCCTGCCGGGACAGCTCCGACAGCGACAGTCCGCGCTCGGCCCGCACCCGCTTCAGGTTGGCGGCGAGGACGCCCCGGACGGATTCCTCGGCGTCGTTCACGCTGAACCTCTTTTCTCCCGGCAATGTTCGATATACCGTACGGGACGCACACCGACGGACGGGGCAGCGTAGCGAAGCACGCGCTTCCCTCACCCTCACCAGGAGACCGCGTGACCGAGCCCGCCGACACCATCAAGTACCGGAAGAACGGCCTGACCCGCGGGGTCTCGGAGGAACTCGCCGAGAGCATGAAGCAGGGCTGGGCCGACACCGAGCGCACCGCCCTGGAGCCGGTCCCGCAGGCCGCGCACACCGCCCGCCGCCGCGCGGAGCTGTCCGCCGCCTTCCCCGGCGAGCTGCTGGTCGTCCCGGCCGGCAACCCCAAGGTCCGGGCCAACGACACCGACTACCCGTTCCGCCCCTCCTCCGACTACGCCTACCTGACCGGCGACCAGTCCGCGGACGGCGTCCTGGTGCTCGCCCCGACCGGGGAGAGCGGCCACGAGGCCGTGCTCTACCTGCGCGACCGCTCCCGCATCGACAACGGGGAGTTCTGGCTGGACAACCACGGCGAGCTGTGGGACGGCCGCCGCAACAGCCTGACCGAGAGCGAGCGGCTGTACGGGCTGCCCTGCCGGGACGTGCGCGCCGTCCGCGCGGATCTGCGCGCCGCCACCGGCCCGGCGCGGGTGCTGCGCCGCCACGACGCGGGCGTGGAGGAGGCCCTCGGGGACCGGGCGGTCGCCGAGCGGGACGAGGAGTTCGAGGTCTTCCTGTCCGGACTGCGCCTGGTCAAGGACGAGTGGGAGATCGCCGAACTGCGCTTCGCCTGCGAGGCGACCGCCCGCGGCTTCGAGGACGTGGTGCGCGTCCTCGGCACCGACTCCGAGACCGCCGAGCGGCTGATCGAGGGCACCTTCTTCGTCCGCGCCCGGGTCGAGGGCAACGACGTGGGCTACAGCACCATCGCGGCGGCCGGCCCGCACGCCACCACCCTGCACTGGGTGCGCAACAGCGGCCACGCCCGCCCCGGCGACCTGCTGCTGCTCGACGCCGGCGTGGAGACCAACCACCTCTACACCGCCGACGTCACCCGCACCCTCCCGGTCAGCGGCCGCTTCACCGACCTCCAGCGCAAGGTCTACGACGCCGTGTACGCGGCCCAGGAGGCCGGCATCGCGGCGGTGAAGCCGGGCGGGCGGTTCCGCGACTTCCATCACGCCGCCCAGCGCGAGCTCGCCGAACACCTCACCTCCTGGGGCCTGTTCGGCGACCTGAGCGCGGACAAGGTGTACGAGCTGGGCCTGCACCGCCGCTTCACCCTGGCCGGCACCGGCCACATGCTGGGCATCGACGTCCACGACTGCGCCCACTCCCGCACCGAGGAGCACGTCGACGGACCGCTCGAGCCGGGCATGGTGCTCACCGTCGAGCCGGGCATCTACTTCCAGGAGAACGACCTGACGGTGCCCGAGGAACTCCGCGGCATCGGGGTGCGGATCGAGGACGACATCCTCGTCACCGAGGACGGCAACGAGAACCTCTCCGCCGGCCTCCCGCGCCGCTCCGACGAGGTCGAGGCCTGGCTGGCCCGCCTGCGCGGCTGACGGCGACCGACGCCGGACGTGGGGGGGGCGGGGGGGGGGCGGGGGGGGCGCCCCCCCCCCCCCGCGCCCCCCCCCGCCCCCGGGCCCGGGCACGCGCCCCCCCCCCCCCCCCCCCC
>NZ_JBEXWT010000077.1:0-42920 GCF_040629945.1 Kitasatospora sp. NPDC005856
GTGCGACCGCCGGGCAGTGACTACGCTCCCCGCTTGTCAGGGGCACCACATGTCAGGCTTCTCCCTCGCGGGAGCACCTCCCCGCCCCGGTCCCCACGCCCGCCGCCGCCTCCGTCCCCGCCCCGGCCGCCCCCACCCCCGCACCCGCCGCGGCCGGTGCGGCGCAGGCCCCGGCCGCCCCGCAGGTGCACGGCCCCCGGGTGACGGTCTCCCGCGAGTCCGGCATGGCCGCCGGCGGCCTGACCGACCAGCAGCGCGCCCACGTGGACGAGCTGGTGGCGCGCTTCACCGCCCGCACCTCCGCCTCCAAGGCGATCACCCGCCGCCACCGCCGCACCCTGGCGGACAGCCGCGCCGTGGTCGGCTTCCGCTCCGGGACCAAGGAGATGCTCTACCCGCTCGCCGCCCGCCGGGCCCGGGGCTCCCGCCTGGAGGACGTCGACGGCAACCCGTACGTCGACATCACCATGGGCTTCGGTGTGCTGCTCTTCGGCCACGACCCGGAGTTCGTCTCCGAGGCCGTCCGCGAGCACCTGTCCTCGGGCCTGCGGCTGGGCCCGCGCGGCCCGGAGACCGGCGAGGCCGCCGAGCTGCTCGCCGAGCTGACCGGCACCGAGCGGGTCGCCTTCGCCAACTCCGGCACCGAGGCGAACGCCGGGGCCATCCGGCTGGCCCGCGCCCACACCGGCCGGGACAAGATCGTCATGTTCGAGGGCTCCTACCACGGCCACTTCGACCACACCCTGGGCCGGACGCTGGGCCACGGCGCCGACCGGGAGACCGTCCCGGTGTCCATCGGCATCCCGGGCAGCGCCGTCGCGGACCTGCTGGTGCTGCGGTACGGCGACCCGGAGAGCCTCAAGGTCATCGAGGAGCACGGCGACCGCATCGCCGCCGTCCTGGTCGAGCCGGTGCAGAGCCGCCACCCGGGCCGCCAGCCCGTCGACTTCGTCCGCTCGCTGCGCGAACTGACCACCCGGCTCGGCATCGTGCTGGTCTTCGACCAGATGCTCACCGGCTTCCGGCCCCACCTGCGCGGCGCCGAGGGCTTCTGGGGCGTCACCCCGGACGTGTCCACGTACGGCAAGGTGCTGGGCGGCGGCTACCCGATCGGCGCGATCGCCGGGCGGGCCGACATCATGGACGGGATCGACGGCGGCCACTGGGACTACGGGGACGACAGCTACCCGCCCAAGGACACCACCTTCTTCGGCGGCACCTACATCCAGCACCCGCTGGCGATGACCGCCGCGGGAGCGGTGCTGCGCCACCTCAAGGCGGCCGGCCCCGGCCTCCAGGAGCGGCTGAACGCCCGCACCGACGAGCTGGCGGCCACGCTGAACGGCTTCTTCGAGGAGGAGGAGTTCCCGCTGCGCCTGGCCCACTTCGGCTCGCTGTTCCGCTTCGAGCCCCGGGCCGACATGGAACTGCTCTTCCCGCACCTGCTGACCCGCGGGGTCTACGTGTGGGAGTGGCGCAACTTCTTCCTCTCCACCGCCCACACCGACGGCGACCTGGAGTTCGTGATCGACGCGGTCCGCGAGTCGCTGCGCGACCTGCGGCGCGGCGGCTTCTTCCCGGCCTCGCCCGGCGTCCACCTGCCCGCCCCGCGGCCGACCGCCGAACTCCCCGCCCCGACCGGGACCGTCCCCGCCGGAACCGCGCGCGCCCAGGCCGAGGCGATCGCGTACGAGCCGGTCAGCGACCCCCAGCGGCCGGTGGACTTCAGCCTCTACTTCTTCGGCGACTACCCGCTGGACTCCCCGGACGACGAGAAGTACCGCATCGTCCTGGAGAGCGCCCGCTTCGCCGACCGGCACGACTTCCACTCCGTCTGGCTGCCCGAGCGCCACTTCCACTCCTTCGGCGGCATCTTCCCCAACCCCTCGGTGCTCGCCGCCGCCCTGGCCCGGGAGACCAGCCGGATCCGGCTGAACGCGGGCTGTGCCGTCCTGCCGCTGCACCACCCGGTGCGGGTGGCCGAGGAGTGGTCGGTGGTCGACAACCTGTCCGGCGGCCGGGTCGGCCTGGGCTGCGCCAGCGGCTGGCACCCCAACGACTTCCTGTTCTTCCCCGAGCGCTACGGCAGCCACAAGGAGCTGATGCACCGGCAGATCGACACCGTCCGGGCGCTGTGGCGCGGCGAGCCGTACCAGGGACGCAACGGCAACGGTGAGCCGATCGAGGTGACCCTGCACCCGCGCCCCCTGCAGGAGATGCCGCCGATGTTCACCGCGATCGTCGGCAACCCGGAAAGCTTCCGCGAGGCCGCCCGGAACGACCTCGGCGTCATCACCAACCTGATGACCCAGGACATCGCCCAGCTGGCCGAGAACATCGCGGTCTACCGGCGCACCCGGGCCGAGCACGGGCTCGACCCGGAGGCCGGCCGGGTGGTCGTGCTGGTCCACACCTACCTGGGCACCGACCTCGCCACCGCGCGCGAGCAGGCCTACCGGCCGTTCTGCAACTACCTGCGCTCCTCGCTCTCGCTGTTCGGGCAGATGGCCAACAGCCTGGGCCTGACCCTGGACTTCAAGAACGCCCGCGAGGACGACCTGGAGTACGTGCTGGAGCGCGCGTACGAACGGTACTGCGCCTCCCGCGCGCTGATCGGCACCCCGGAGAGCGTCCAGGGGGTGCTGTCCGAGCTGCGGGCGGCCGGCGCGGACGAGATCGCCGCCTTCGTCGACTTCGGGCTCTCCCCCGAGCAGGTGGCCACCGGGCTGCCGCAGCTCGACGTCCTGCGCCGGGACACCCTGCGCGGCGCGCCGCTGTCCTACGCCCAGCAGCGGATGTGGTTCCTGCACCGGATGCTGCCCGACGGCGGGCAGTACAACGAGGTCAAGGCGATCGCCCTGGACGGCCCGCTCGACCCGCAGGCCCTGGACACCGCGCTGTGCCGGCTGATCGAACGCCATGTCGCACTGCGCACCGTCTTCCGGGAACAGGACGGCGAACCGTTCCAGCAGGTTCTGGCCCCGCCCTCCGGCCCGGTGCTGCAGCGGATCACGGCGGACGCGAGCGACCGGGACGCGGTGGCCGACCTGGTCGCCGCCGAGGGCGCGCACCGCTTCGACCTCGCCGAGGGCCCGCTGTTCCGGGCCCTGCTGCTGGAGCAGGCCGCCGACCGGCACGTCCTGGTCCTCTCGATGCACCACATCGTGATCGACACCCTGTCCACCGTGGTGATCACCCGGGAGCTGGGCGAGCTCTACCCGGCCGCCCAGGAGGACCGGGCCGCCCGGCTCCCGCTGCTCACCACCAGCCCGGCCGCCGAGGCCGCCCGGGAGCGGGCGCGGGTGGCCGCCGGCGAGTACGACGAGAGCCTCGCCTACTGGCGCAAGGTGTTCGGCGGCGGTGACCTGCCGGTGCTGGCCCTGCCCACCGACCGGCCGCGCCCCGCGGTTCCGGACGGCCGCGGCCGCTCCTTCGTTCACCATCTGCCCGCCGAACTCTCCGACGGCCTGAGGGAGTTGGCCCGTTCAAAGCGCTCCACCCTGTTCATGGTGCTGCTGACCGGCTTCGCCGGCGTCCTGCAGCGCTACGCCGGCCAGGACGAGATCGTGTTGGGCACCCCGGTGGCCAACCGGGCCGAGGGAACGGAGGACCTGGTCGGGTTCTTCGTCAACACCCTGGCACTGCGCCTGGACCTCTCCGGCGAGCCCGCCTTCGCCGAGGCGCTGGGCCGGGTCCGCTCCACCGCGCTGGACGCCTACGAGCACCAGGAACTGCCCTTCGAGGTGCTGGTGCAGGAGCTGAACCCGCAGCGCGACACCAGCCGCAACCCGCTGTTCCAGGTGATGGTCGAGTTCGAGAACCACATGGTCTTCGAACTGGACCTGCCCGGCATGACGGCCCGCCCGCTGGACCACGTCGCGGACCGCTCCGCCTTCGACCTGACGCTCTTCCTGACCAGCCTGCCCGACGGCATCCGCTGCCACGTGGAGTACGCCGACAGCCTGTTCGACCGTGCCACCGTCGACCGGCTGCTCAGCGCCTTCGAACGGCTGCTCACCGCCGCGGTCGCCGACCCGCAGCGCCCCCTGGTCGAACTCACCGCCGTGTCCGCCGCCGAGGCCGACACCGCCCTGGAGTCCGGCCCCGCGGCCGCCCGGGAACCGGAGCACCCGCTGGCCACCATCGCCGCGACCGCGGCCGGACGGCCCGAGCAGACCGCGGTGGTCGCCGCCGACGGCACCGAGACCGACTACCGGACGCTGCTGGCCCGGGTGGAGGACCTGGCCGGCCGGCTGCTGGCGGCCGGCGTCCGCGAGGGCAGCCGGGTGGGCGTCCTGCTCCCCCGCTCGGTGGACCTGGTGGCCGCGCTGCTGGCCATCCTGCGCCTCGGGGCCGTCCACGTGCCGATCGACGTGCTGCAGGGCCCCGAGCGCTGCCGGCTGATCGTCGAGGACAGCGCGCCGGTCGTCCTGCTCACCACCTCGGACGAGGCCCCGGCCGAACTCGGCCTGACCGTACCGACGGTGCTCACCGACCCCGCCCCGGCCGCCACCGCCACCGCCGAACTGCCCCCGCTGCCCGCCCCCTCGAAGCAGGCTCCTGCGTACCTGCTCTACACCTCCGGCTCCACCGGTCGCCCCAAGGGCGTGCTGATGCACTCCCTCGCCCTGGCCCACTTCGTGGCCTGGAACGTCGCCGACCACCCCGCGGCCCGCACGCTCCAGTACGCCTCCTGCGGCTTCGACGTCAGCGTCCAGGAGATCCTCACCACGCTGGCCGGCGGCGGCACCCTGCTGCTGATCGAGGAGGAGACCCGCTACGACGTGACGGCGCTGGCCGCCGTCGTCCGGGCCACCCGGGCCGAGCGGCTCCACCTGCCGTACACCCCGCTGGCCGCCCTCGCCGACGCGCTCGGCGAGGAACCGGTGCCCCACCTGCGGGAGCTGATCTCGGGCGGCGAGCAGGTGCTGCTCACCCCCGGACTGCGGGCCTTCCTGCGCCGCAACCCCGATTGCCGGCTGATCAACCACTACGGCCCGACCGAGACCCACGCGCTGACGGCCGGCGAGATCGCCCCGGACGGCCCGGAGTACGCGCCGATCGGCCGCCCGACCCCGGGCAGCCGGATCGTGCTGCGCGACCCCGCCGGGCGCCGGGTGCCGGCCGGAGCGGTCGGCGAGATCCACGCCCTCGGCGTCCAGGTCGGCATCGGCTACGTCGGCCGCGACCAGGAGAGCGCCGCCGTCTTCACCGACACCCCCGACGGCCCGAGCTACCGCACCGGCGACCTCGGCCGCTGGCGGCCCGACGGCCGGCTGGAGTACCTCGGCCGGGCCGACCGCCAGGTCAAGGTGCGCGGCTACCGCGTCGAGCCGGGCGAGATCGAGACCGTGTTGCGCGGCCTTCCCGGCGTGCACGCCGCCGCCGTGACGGCGCACCGCACCGCGGCGGGCACGCTGCTCGCCGGGTACGTCGGATGCGCGGCCGCCGACCTGCCCGGGGTCGCCGACCGACTGGCCGACCTGCTGCCCGACTACATGGTGCCCGGGCTCTGGGCCACCGTCGACGCCCTGCCGTTCAACGTGCACGGCAAGCTGGACACCGCCGCCCTGCCGGAGCCGCGCCCGCTCGGCGCGGACCAGCCGCAGGCCGCGCCGACCACCGAGCTGGAGCGCACCGTCCAGCGGCTCTGGGAGGAGGAACTCGGCCGCCCCGCCGGGGTGGAGACCTCCTTCTTCGACCTGGGCGGGCACTCGCTGGCCGCCACCCGGCTGCTGAACCGGGTCCACGAGGCGACCGGTCTGCGGATCGGCGTGCTGGACTTCTTCCGCCGCCCGACCATCCGCGCGATGGCCGCCCACCAGCCGGCCGTCGAGCAGGCCCCGGCCTACGAGAAGGGCACCCTGTGAGCACGACAACGGACACGGACGCCGCCGGGCAGGGCTGGCAGCGGCTCCTCCAACTGCTCGACGACCGCGAGATCGTGCTGCGCACCACCGGCGAGCGGCTCGGCTACCTGGCCCCCACGGGGGCGATGGACGAGGAGGTCACCGGCCTGGTCCGGGCCCACCGCGACCGGCTGCTGACCACCCTGACCGACGCCGGGGCCGCCCTGGCCGCCGCGCCGGCCGGGCTGGCACAGCGCCGGATGCACACGACCCACGGCCGCTCGGCCGACCCCGCGGTGTGGAACATCGTCCAGCGGATCACCCTGCGCGGACCGCTGGAGCCCGAGCGGCTGGCCGGCGCCCTGACGGCGCTGACCGAACGCCACGAGAGCCTGCGGACCCGGTTCCTCGACACCGAACTCGGGGTGCTCCAGCAGGTGCTGCCGAACACCGCGACGGACCTCCCGGTCGACGACCTGCGCGGGCTCACCCCCGCCGAGCGCGCCGCGGCGATCGCCGCGGCCACGGACTCCGAGATCCACCACGCGTTCGACCTGGCCGAGCCCCCGCTGCTGCGCACCCGGCTGCTGCGCCCGGCGGAGCAGGAGTGGGTGCTGCTGCTGACCGTCCACCACATCGCGATCGACGGCTGGTCGCTGGCCATCCTGCTGGACGACCTGGGCCCGCTCTACCGGACGGGCGGCCCCCTGCCGCAGGAGCCCGGCCGGATGACCGACCACTCCTGCTGGGAACGGACCGTGGTCACCCGGGCCGCCGTCACGGCGGCCGCCGACCACTGGGCCGCGGCCTTCGAGGGCGCCTCGCTGTCGGTGGACCTGCCCACCGACCGGCCGCGCCCCGAGCAGCGCTCCGGGCGCGGCGAAACGACGAAGTTCCGGATCCCGGCGCCCCTGTCGTACGCCGTCGCACGCTACGCCGCCGGGCGTTCCACCACCCCCGCCGCCGTCCTCCTGGCCGCTCTCAACCGGCTGTTCGGCAAGCTCAGCGGCGAGCCGGAGACCCTGATCCTGCTCTCCAGCGCCAACCGCACCCGGCCGGTCGACGAGGGTGTGGTCGGCCTGATCACCAACAGCGTGCCGATCCTGCTGCACGCCCGGGACACCGACGGGTTCGGCGACCAGGTCGACCGGGCCGGCCGGACGATCGCCTCCGCCCTCGACCACTCCCGGCTGTCCCTCGGCCACCTGGTCGAACCGCTGCGTGAACGCGGCATCTCGCTGCCCGCCTCGTTCCCGCAGATCGTGGTCGCCGTCCAGAGCACCCCGGCCATCGCCCTCGACCTCCCCGGTCTGACCGCCGAGATCGAGGACATCCCCGGCCCCTCCGCCCGCGCCGACTGCGCGATCGCCCTCACCCCGGACGCCGACGGCTACGCGGGGCAGATCGAGTACGACGCCGACCTGTTCGACCCGGGCACGATCCGGAGCTGGCTGGACGCCCTGATGGCGGACCTGGCCCAGCAGTTGGAGGTCCCGCTCGCGTGACACCCGGTGGTCCCCGGTGGGCGCCGAGCCGCCCACCGGGGACCACCGCACCGCCGTCGCCTGATTCCCTGAATCACCGCGCCGAGGAAGGGGGCCCGGCGTGGCGG
The DNA here is from genome assembly GCF_040629945.1 of Kitasatospora sp. NPDC005856. Lineage (NCBI taxonomy): Bacteria > Bacillati > Actinomycetota > Actinomycetes > Kitasatosporales > Streptomycetaceae > Kitasatospora > Kitasatospora sp. NPDC005856. The sequence continues at coordinate 7,462 of NZ_JBEXWT010000077.1, forward strand.
TGGCCATGGTCGACGCCATCAAGCTCTCGCAGGCGAATCGGCAGCGCAGCGAGCGCCTTACGAAGCACAGGTTGGAGCTCGACGAGAGAGCCGCGGCGGAGGACGCCGATCGGCAGAAAGCCCGGCAGGCGCCACCACGAAGTCCTCATCCCCTTCCATGAGGCCCTTCAGCGCCTCAGACACATCGATCCGGCGGAGCCGAGGGATTCGCTGCCGCTCGCCGGCGGCGCGGGCCATATTGAAACGGTCAATCAAGTCGGAACCATACTAGGCCGCTGATTTACGGAACGTGATTTCAACAGCCGCTTCGATACCGGCCGCGGCAACGAGGCCGATTCCACCTTTAGCAGAAACGGCCAGCCTTGCCTTGACCTCGCGAATTCCCCATCCCCCACCCGAGGCACTTGCGGCTGCGAGCGCATCGAGCTGCTGCTGGATCCGTCCAACACTCTCCTGCAAATCCGCCATATCGACTGTGGCAACCTTTGTGCGGGTCACAGCCCTCCATGACCGGCCGCCATGCTCCTCGTAGCTGGCACCTGCTGGTCGATCGACAACTTCCTCTTCCGCAACCACGATCGGCACGAGTCTTAGCTCATCCTCCGGAGGGTTCATCATCTGTACAACTCCAATTCCATTATGTCTCTGACCTGCTCAACCGACAGCCCCACTCCAGCATAGTGATCCACCCCAGACGTGGCGCGCATTACTATTTGAGCAAGGTAAATCCCGACGGCTTCACCAGACTTTCTGTGCACGATCATCGCCCCTGAGTCACCGGGGTCGCCCGCCCTATTGATTGTGAAACGCTGAGGCCACTTTGAAGAAGACGCCAGGTGAGGATTGGCCGGGGGCTCGATCACCTCTCCACTCGCAAGCTTCCCGCTAGCCTGAATGAACTGCACGGGGAGATTCAGGAGAGCGGGCATTAAATCCATACGCTCCCAATGGGAGAAAATATCCGCGTGAGCATGCACCAAAGCTGCATCTATATCATCAGGTGCCACTCGCATCACCGAACCGGAATCCACGTTATTGCCACTCAGGAAATCTATTCGATCTCCATAAAAGACATTTCCTCGATCATCCTGAACCACATGCCTGGCGGTTACCCAGCCCTCATCAACATCACTATGACTCCCCCTGGCCCAACATGTGGCAACTCCATCTTTCATCGGGGCCCGCACGTTGACTTGCGGCTCATACCGGACCATCCGCCGAACGATAGGGACCTTGATCGCATCCACTGGAAGGAACTGGATCAGCTTGCCAGGCTGAGGATTATCTACGAACCTATATTCGATAACCCCGAGCTCCCGCTGCGCAACGTCATCGAATTCTGGATCAACATACCCAACGACCAAATACCCGCCATCCAGTCCTTCTTTATATTCTACTTCGCTCCAACGGCCTACCTCCTCGGCGACTCGGATTGTCCAATAGGCGAGTCGCGGGGTATCGGGCATCACCTTAAGCAGCTGGGCATACTGGTGCTCACTCTGGTCGCCGTGCACCCACTCTCGGCGTGAGGGGACGGCGGGAAGACCGCCGTCGTCCGCCATCGTCACGTTAGAGACGTCTGACATGGTCATCACCTACGGAATCCGCCTCGTATAACCATGGTGAAACAACTGAAGCAGCCATGCAGCCCCGGGCCCCGGCCGCCCGAGCCGAACCCGCAGCGAGGACCGACCCGCGCTACCTACCGCACGAGAACGCCCTGCGGACGCCGTGAACGACCAGGCGCCGCGAACCCTGGGGTCAGACTGCCCGGATCGCGCCCGCTTGCAGAGCATGCTGGCGGCCATCGAATAGCAGCCGCGTCGGCTGGCTGACCCGGCCGTCCCGGCCTGACAGGAGGAGCTCGCCGGTCCCGGTGCGTCCGCGCGTGCGGCACCCAGCGCACTTCACGAGCACCTGACACGCGTCGAGCTGAAGTTCCTCTCGCATGATGAGCGCAGGATTCACGCGCACCGGATGGGGAAGGAGTAGTGAGCAGCTTCTGCAGTGATGATATGGCGAGTCCCGGGTTGTCGAGGACATCGACTTCCCGGAAGGCGAGCTGTACGGCCGCCGACCACGTCCCGAATGCTTGTCGGACCGCGGCCCGTTCATCGTCGCCGGTAACGTCGGCGGTTCCGTCACCGAAGGCGTAGCCGAGGCTGTCGAGGTGCCACCAGCAGGTGAGCGAAAAGTGGACTCCAGTTGCCGGGTTGACGTCAGGAAGGCCGCAGCGTGGGGCGGGACATCATCGCTTGCGTCGCCCGCTCGAAGGCCCCGGCCAGCGGCAACGCCTGCATTGACTGGTATCTCAGCTTGTTCTTTATGCTCCGGCCTCGAATGTCGGCTCGAACGTGATCACCCGGATGGGTATTCGCCGGACGTGAAGGCGGCCTTCGGCTGATCCTGTGCTCCGACCAAGGACGCACTCGATCAGCACAAAGGCCGTGGGGATGAGTCTGCTGCATCACGATGTCCGGCGGGAAGCGTTCGCGGAAGCGTCACGCTTCCGGGGTGACTTCTACGCATGCCTGACCGGTCGGCGCGACGCGTTGTTCGAGCTGACCGACGCGTTGTTGTGTGCGGATGGGCCGGTGACGTCACCAGTGGACCTGACACTGCTGGCCGAGCACCGGCGCGGCCACGGCGCGCTGTACGACGCGCTCAACCGGGGACGGGTCGACGTGGTGCGGCTGCGGCGGACGCTGGCTGCGTTGCCCCAGCCCACGGCCGGCGACGGCCGGCTCGTGCTGGCTGTGGACGTGAGCAACTGGCTGCGGCCGGACGCCGAGTGCAGCGCGGAGAGGCTGTTCTGCCACACCTACGGCCGCGGCCGGGACCAGCACCTGATGATCCCCGGTTGGCCGTACTCGTTCGTGGCCGCGCTGGAGACGGGCCGCACGTCCTGGTGCCAGCTGATGGACGCAGTCCGGCTCGGTCCCGAGGACGACGTCGCCGACGTCACCGCCCGCCAGGTCCGCCGGGTCGTGGAGAACCTGATCGCCGGCGGGCGGTGGCGTGAGGGCGACCGGGACATCCTGGTCGTGTTCGACGCCGGCTACGACGCCCCGCTCCTGGCCTACCTGCTGGAGGGCCTGCCGGTTGAGGTGCTGGGCCGGCTGCGGTCGGACCGGGTGATGCGCAAGCCCGTCCCACGTCCGTGGATCTCACCGCCCCCGGACGGGCGCCCGCCCAAGCACGGCAAGGAGTTCCGCCTCGCCAACCCAGAGACCTGGGGCGAGCCGGACGCGGCGACCGTTCAGGTCACCGACCGCTATGGCACCGCCTGCGTGATGGCGTGGGACCGCATCCACCCCCGACTCACCACCCGCTCCGCATGGATCGACCACAACGGCGAACTCCCCTTGATCGAAGGGACGTTGATCCGCCTGGAGGTTGACCACCTGCCAGGCGGCGGAGACCCGTTGCTGGTCTGGCTGTGGTCGTCCAGGACCGACATGTCCGGCGCCGAGGTCGACGTGCGCTGGCAGGCGTTCCTGCGAAGGTTCGACCTGGAGCACACGTTCCGCATGATCAAGCAGACGCTCGGCTGGACCCGCCCGAAGCTCCGCACCCCCGAGGCGGCCGACCGCTGGACCTGGCTGATCATCACCGCGCACACCTATCTGCGGCTCACCCGCCCGCTCGCCGAAGACATCCGCCGACCCTGGGAGAGGCCCGTGGAACCGAACAGACTCACCCCCGCCCGAGTCCGCCGCGGGTTCAGGAACCTCCGCCCGGCCCTGGCCTGCCCGGCCCGTGCGCCCAAACCCACCAGGCCCGGCCCCGGCAGACCGATCGGCTCGAAGAACAAGCAGCCCGCCACCCGCTTTGACGTGGGCAAAACCGTCCGGCGCCCGGAAACCATCATCGAACGCGACCGGATCAGACCATAAAGAACAAGCTCAGCAAGGCGATCGAGGTCTTCTCGTCATCAGGCCCCCTCGTGGACACGGGTGACGATCGGTGAGGGGCGGAGCACATCGACGCCAAGTTCCCGGCGCCGCAGCAGGTGCAACGGCTGGGCTCGGGCCACCGGCTCGCAGCCGTTGCCCGCCACGAGCTCGCCGAATGTCGAGCCACCACCACCGGCCGCCACCAGCAGGTCGGGCCGAAAATCCAGCGGGTCTTGCCCAGCCCGGAGTCGTGGGCAATGCCACGGCGGGCAATCAAGGGCTTGATGCGCCGCGTCCACAGCATGCGGCGGTACTGGTGCCGTGCCGGCTGACGATCAGGTGTGCTTGCTGCCCGGCCTTGCCCGGTCGACCGGGCAAGGCCCGGTGCGCCCCCCTTTGATCGCCCTGACGTGCGAGCCCTCGAGCGCTGCATGGTCCACCTCCAGCAGACCGCCGTCCGCAGTTCGGCGAGCAGGGCCTCGTGCAGGCGCGGCCACACGCCGGCCTTGGTCCAGTCCCGAAGCCGCCGCCACTCCGTGATCCCGTTGCAGCCGGTCCGCTCCGCGGGTACGCCCCGCCAGCTCACGCTCTTGCACGCACCTACACGATGCCACGCAGCGCGGCCCGGTTGTCTGCTGGCAGTCACCCGAGGTAGAGGTGGCGCCGCGGCAGGCGGGCGGCAGCAGCGGCGCCACCCGTTCCCACAGGTCATCAGGTCCCAGCCACGGGATGACCTCCCGACGGCTCCGGCGCCGCCGCAAGGTCCGGTCAGCCCCGGAAGACCTGCCACGTCGTCGAGGAAGCGTCCTCACGAGTCGCCCAGTGATGGAGCGGAAGCGCCGGCAGGCTGACCATCGACGGGTCGCTCTCCAGCAGGTGCGCGGCATGGACCAGCCTGGGGCCGCCCTTCCACCACCGCGGCTCGGCCCCCGAGAACGCCTGCCAGTCGCCGTCCTCGTCGAGGTAGACGCTCACGACCGGCTGCCCACGGTGCACGCGCTTCGACACGAACACCGGCTCGTCCGGGTCGAGGGCGTACACCGGACCGCAGCCCTCGTGCGACTCGACGGTCACCAGTTCCTCCTTCTTTGCTGGTCAGGCCCCCCATCACAGCACAAACCCACCTGACCGTCCCAGCCGGGTCGGGGCTCCGCGGCGGAGCCACCACCAGGCCCCTGCAGGAGATCGGATGTCCGCCGAGGGTGACCTGGTGTCCGCGAAGCGAAATTCGCGCGGGTCCGGCCCGAGTTCGCGCCCTGGACGCAAGCCGTAGGGTTGCCGTGTGACGGACGAGCTGTTGTTCGAAACGACGCAGGCTGGCGGGGGCGGCGGGACGGGTTGCCCGCAGTGCGAGGAGACGACGGAGATCACCGTGTTCCGCGAGCGGCATCGGCCCGTGCTCCGGGGCCGAGGCGCCGTGAGGTTCCTGGCGGCGGCGGTGCTCTTCGTGCTGTCCGCCAAACCACTGCTCAGCGGGCAGGCTGTCGGCGTGCTGTTGTTCGCCCTCGGCGTGTTGTCCGCCGTGTCGTGCGCGCGGGCCGTGGCACGGGCTTCCTCCGGCGGGCCGATCGATGTCGCCTACTGCCACCACTGCTCTGCCCGGTTCAGGAGAACTCCGTAAGGCCGGCACCGACGTACGCCCACCAGTGCTCCGTCAGCTGACGCCGGTCAACAGCTACTACCACCGCCGGTTCTCCACCAGCCTCGAGGAGCACGGGAAGTCAGACCGGCCGACTTCCCGTGCCGCGAGCGGGTGTTCGTCACGCACTCCCGGCCAGCAGCAGCGGCAGCCGCGCCGGCGTCACGGTCCGGTGGCCGCCATCGCCTGCTGCACGGCCGCGGCCCGGGCCGTGGCGTCGTCGACCCGGCGCCGCCCAGCCTCTCCTCGGCTCCAGATGAACGCCCGCCGACGACGCGGCCCCTCACTGCTCCACTCCCGGAACTCCTGGACCACGACGTTGTCGGAGAGCCGCCACCGAACCGTCCGCCCCGAGGCCTCGGGGACGTCGGTGAGTCCGTCGAGCTGCTGGGCGAGTGCGTAACTGTCGACCTGGGCCACGGCACGATCCCAGGTCGCGATCTCGTCCATGAGGGCGTGGGACTCGATGAGCGCCGGAACGGACGGGGCGACTTCGAGGAAGGTGGTGCCACCTCCGTCATCCACTCCGACTCGCCCGTCCGTGTGCACCAGGTAACACACCGGAGAGGACACGTGCTCACCGAACCAGTCGAAGTACCAGCCACGAGCGGGGTCGGTCCACATTCGCTCTCTGAGGTCGTACTGCCAGTCTCGGAGCAGCACGAGGCGTTCGTTCTCGAGAGTGCAGTCGTTTCGCACTTGATAGCGGAGGCCGCCGTACCTCTGGTCGAATCCCTCCCTGCGGATCACGAGCGGCATGGGCGCGGGAACCGACCGACCGGAGGAGTCCCGTACACATAGGAAATCGGTGGAGAGCCGGGGTTTGTACGGGCGTTCGCGCCGACCGGTCCGTTCGAGCAGATTCCTCGCACGGGGCGAGAGACCGGCGGGGTCGTCCAGGATGTGCATCCTGTGCTTCATTTCCCAAGACATGGTGGGGCTTTGGACGACCCCACCGTACCCGCCTGAGCCAAGCCTCTCCTCCTCCCGGGTGCACCGCCTGGTCTCCGGCACTCCGGAACGGCCTCGCTGCCGGTGCCGGCCGCGTTCTGCGACATCCTCGGCTGCACGGCCGCAGACCTCATCGCCACCTCAACCGAGAACCTGACCGCCCGACAGGCCGTCGGCGAGAACCGCCGATCGACCTGGCGGCCCGCCGTCCCACTCGGGTCAGACTGACGGAGGACTGAGCGGTGACGCGGGAGGCCCTCGGCTACCACCACAAGACCGCCACCCACCTCGTCACGGAGGCCGGCGGAACCTGGAGCCGATACGCTCCCGGCGATCACGAACACCGCCCACCGGTCCCGAGGCCGGCCATGGCGCCCCACAGAACCCGTGAGACACGGAAAACCCGTTGGTCAGGGGTGGGCCGCCAGTGGTAAACATGTGACATGTTACAAGGCACCCACATCACCCTCCGGGCCCGTCACGACGCCGACCTCCCGGTGCTCCTGGCCGAGCTGTACGACGACGTGGCGACTCGCTCGCGGGCCGACTCCCGCCCCTGGCGGCCCATCCCTCCGGGCTCGGCGGACTCCCCGTACGCGGTCTCCGGGCCGTCGGACGAGGCGGCCTGCTTCTCCGTGGTCGAGACGGCCTCCGGGGAACTGGCCGGAGAGGCACTGCTGTGGGGCATCGACGCCCACAACCGCGGCGCCCACATCGGCCTCGCCCTGCTGCCGGGCCACCGGGGGCGCGGGCTCGCGCCGGACGTCCTGCGGGTGCTCTGCCACTACGCCTTCCCGGTGCTCGGCCTGCGCCGCCTGCAACTGGAGACTCTGGCGGACAACGCCCCGATGCTGCGGGCCGCCACCGGTGTCGGCTTCACCGTCGAGGGGCGGCTGCGCCAAGCCGCCTGGGCGAACGGGGAGTTCGTGGACCAGGTCGTGCTCGGCCTGCTGGCCGACGAGTGGCGTGGATGAGCGACGGAGCATCCGGGCTGCGGCCCCTCCCGCACGGCTACACCAACCGCACCGCGGGCGACGGCACCGTGGTCGTGAAGCGTTACGAAGGGCCGGACGCCGAGGAGCGGAGCCGGCGCGAGCAGTGGTTGCTGTCCCTGCTGTACGGGCTGCTGCCCGTTCCCCCGCTGCTCGCCACCGAGCCGGGCGCCATCACGCTCGGCCACCTTCCCGGAGTGCCCGCGCAGGACCTGCTGGACGCCGGGCACGGCGCGCAGGTCCTGGCCGCCTGCGGGCGGGTGCTGCGGCGGCTCCAGGCCGTCGACCCCGGCGTGACCGGCGACGTTCCGGTACGCCCGGGATCGGTGCTGGTGCACGGCGACTTCGGGCCCAACAACCTTCTGCTGGACCCGGCCACGTTCGCCGTCACCGGTCTGCTGGACTGGGAGTTCGCCCATCAGGGCGAGCCCGTGGAGGACCTGGCCTGGTGCGAGTGGATCGTCCGCATGCACCACCCGGACCAGGTGGGCTCCCTGCACCACCTCTTCGACGCCTACGGGCAGCCGGTGCCGCCCTGGCCGCGGCGCCGGGCCGCCATGCTCGCCCAGTGCACCCGGCTGGAGGAGTTCTGTCGGCGGCGCGACCCGGACGGGCCGGGGGTACGGCAGTGGCAGGAGCGCGGGCGGCTGACGGCGGGCTGGCCGGAGATCTCCTGACCCCGGCCCCCGGCGGGCGGGCGCCTCCGGGCCTGCCCACCAAGGGTGATGACGATATGTGAACGGATCTGGCGCCCGCCTTCACCGTTCCGATACGGTCTGGACCAATCGGCGGCCGATCTTCCTCCGGCATCGGTCCGCCGCGCTCCGAAAGCCTCCCGGGAGTCGTCATCAGCGCCCAGCCCGCCTCCGTTCCGCTCACGCTTCCGGCGCTCCTGGACCACCGGGCGGCGCTCCATCCCGAACGCACCGCGCTGCTCGTGCCCGGCGGTGGAAGCCTCACCTACGGCCGGTGGCGCGAGCGGGCGGTGCGGGCCGCGCACGGGCTGGCACGGGCGGGCGTGCGACCCGGGGACACCGTGGCGCTGCTGTTCACCAACCGGGAGTGGGACGAGTACGCCGTGGCGTTCCTGGCCGCCCACTACGCGGGCGCGGCCGGACTGGTGATCCGCGAGGACCTGGCTCCGGCGGATGTGGAACGGCTCGTCGAGGCCACCGGGGCGCGCTGGGCACTCGCCGGGAACGGCCCGCGCACCGCGCTGCCCACCCTCGGCCTCGACGAACCCGGCGACCGGGACGACCCCGGACATCGAGAGGGCCTGGCGAGCCGAGACGGCCTCGACTCCCCGGGCGGGAACGAGCCGCCGCACCGGGTCGCCCCTGGGGACCTGGCCCAGATCATCGGCACCTCCGGCACGACCGGCACCCCCAAGGGCGTCCGGGCCGCGCACGCGAGCCTGACCGCCGGCCTGGTCCTCGCCCCCCGCCCCCGCCCGTACGCGCACTCGCGGCACGCCGTGCACGCCTTCCCGATCGGCACCAACGCGGCCCAGGCGGTGCTGGTGAACGCGCTGACCGCACAGCCCACGACGATCTGCCTGCCGCGCTTCGACACGGAGGAATTCGGGCGGGTGGTCGAGGAGTTCGGCGCGGGCACGGTCTTCCTGGTGCCGTCGATGGCGGTGGAACTGCTGAACTCCGGGATCGCCGGCCGCCGGGACCTCGGCAGCGTCCTGCTGGTCGGCTCCACCGCCGCCGCGCTCCCGCCGGCGGTCGCCGCCGGGCTGAGCGCCGCGCTGCCGAAGGCGACGGTCGTCAACACCTACACCTCGGCCGAGGCCTCCCCCGCCCAGATCTCCGCGGTCGTGGACCCCGGCCGCCCGGGCTCGGTGGGCCGCCCGACCGATCCGGCCGACCTGCGGATCCTGGACGAGGCCGGACAGCCGGTGCCGCCCGGCGAGACCGGCGAGATCTGGCTGCGTCAGCCCGGCCCGCCGCGCGGGTACGCCGGTACCGGAGCCGGAGCCGGAGCCGAAGAGGCCGCCGGAGCCGCCTCCGACACCGTCTTCCGAGACGGCTGGGTGCGCATGGGCGATCTCGGCCGACTGGACGGGGACGGCTTCCTCCACCTGGTCGACCGGGAGAGCGACATCGTCAAGTCCGGTGCGCTGAAGGTCTCGACGCTGCGGATCGAGGCCGTGCTGCACGAGCACCCCCAGGTCGCCGACGCCGCCGCGCTCGGCCTGCCGCATCCGGTGATGGGCCAGGTGCCGGTCGCCGCGGTGATACCGCGGCCGGGCGGAATCGATCTCGACGGATTGCGGCTCTTCCTCAGCGAGCGGCTCGCCAGGCCCGAACTGCCGGTACGCATCCTGGTGGTGGAGTCCCTGCCGCGCAATCCGAGCGGCAAGGTGGTCAAGCACCGGCTGCGGACCGCCTTCGAGGAACCCGCCCCGGTGACGGGAAGGGCCCCGGAGACGGAGCGGGAGCTCGCGCTGGCCGCCCTGTGGCGGGCCGTGCTGGGACGGCCGGTCCGGGCGGTGGAGGACGAGTTCTTCGCGCTCGGCGGGGACTCGTTCCGCGCCGTCCAGCTGGCCGCCGCGATCTCCGCCGAGTTCGGCGTGGCGGCTCGTACGGCGCTCGTCTTCGAGCGCCCCTCGCTCCGCGCCCAGGCGGCCTGGCTGGGGCGGGCGGAAGCCTCTCCGGCCGGGCCGGTGGAGCAGTCCGGGGCCGAGGTGTCGGACTTCCTCCGCTCGCTGCGCGCCCAGCCGCACGACCTGCCGCTCACCTCCCAGCAGGAGAACTTCCTGCGCTGGATGGCCGAGGTCCCGGGCCGCAACGTCGGCTCGGTGGCGGTGATGTTCCGGGTGACGCAGGGCCTGCGGACGGACGTCCTGGCCGACGCCCTGCACGAGGCGATCCGTCGCCACCCCGCGCTGCGGACCAGGTTCGTCCCGGTGCCCGGTGCCGAACCGGGGGTGCTGCGGGCCGCCCTGGACGACGAACCGCACGCGGACGTGGTGCTGGTGGACGCGCCCGGCGCGAGCGACGACGAGGTGTCGGAGCGGCTGGTCGCCGTGCGCGACCGGTTGACGGACGTCGCGACGGGGCCGATGACCAGGCTGGCCGTGGTCAGCCGGGGGCGGGAGGACCACGTCGTCCTGCTGGCCGTCCACCACCTCGTCAGCGACGGCTGGTCGCTGGGCCTGCTCCTGCGCGACCTCGGGGTGGTGTACTCGGCGCTGCGCAACGGCCGCCGGGCGCCGGCGGCCCGGCCCGGCCCGGAGTACCGCGAACTGGTGGAGTGGTCGAACGCCCACTGGCCGGCGTCCCGGACGCACTTCACGGCGGCGCTCGCGGGCGCGCCCGCGGCGATCGATCCCTTCCCCGGGCGCCGACACACCGAGGTGGTACTGAGCGCCGCCCACGCGTTCACGGTGCCCCCGGAGGCGGCCGGCGCGCTGCGGGCCAGGGCGGCGGAGCTGGGGGCCACTCCGTTCCTCGCGGTGGCGGCGGTCTGGAGCGGTCTGCTGGCCGCCCGCAGCGGACAGCCGGACCTCGTCCTCATGACGCCGGTGCCCGGCCGGACCCGCCCGGAGGCGGAGCGGGCGGTCGGCTGCTTCGTGCAGTCGCTCCTGGTGCGGGTGGACGCGTCGGGTTCGCCCGGGTTCGCCGAACTGCTCGACCGGGTCCGGTCCGCCGCCACCGCCGCGCTCGACCACCAGCTGTACCCGTTCGCGGAGTTCAGCCCGCTGGCGCCGTTCGCGGCCTGGCTGAGGTACGAGAGCTGGAGCGCGCCGGCCCAGCTGCCGGGAGTGGCCTGCGCCTCGTGGGAGCTGCCGCGCAACGCCACCGTGCCGTACCCGCTGCCCGGCGGCGACCGGCACGTCCCGGAGCTCGCGGTCACCGAGCTGTCGGACGGCGGGCTGCGGTGCTGGCTGCGGTACAACGAGCACGCCTTCGAGACCGGGGCGGTGGCCGCGCTGGCCGAGGACCTCGCCGCCGCGCTGACCGGGGCGAGCGGGGCGGAGACGGCCGGCATCTGACACGACGACGCGACCGCTCGAAGGCAAAGGTTCCACCAAGCGTGCGAGTTCCGCCCCGCACCGGGTCTATGCTTTTCGAGGTTTGAAGAAGGCACCTCGTTTGTGCAACGACAGGGCCGTCCTCGGCCCCTGGGTCAACGGGCCCAGGACCAACGCCTTCACCACCGTCGTCGTCGGCGTCCTGGTCACCCTGGCCGTCATCCTCACCGCCTCCGTCCTCTTCCCCGACCTCAGCGCCACCGCCATCGAGGGGATCATGGCCGGCTGCGGGGTCGCCGGGGTGCTGGCCGCCGGGTACTCCTTCACCGGCCGCCGCACCGCGACGAAGGAGGACCTGGTGGACCGCACCGGCCGCGACGACTGGCGGATGCCGCCGCTGGAGACGCTGACCAGGCCCGTCGTCTCCACCGGCTACAAGATCGGTATGGGCGCCCTGCGCGGTTACCTGCTGATCGCGATGGTCCTGGTCGTCGTCAAGATCGTCCAGACCGCCCTCGGCCACTGATCCGACCGCCGGGGCGACGGCCACCACGACCGGCCGCGCCCCGGCCGCCTGTCCCGGACGACCCGGGTGGACGCGGTCCTCGCCGCCGGCCCTGGCGGCCCGGCTCCGCGCGCCCTCGGAGCCGGGCCACGACCGCTCAGCCGGAGAGCCGACCAGCCGCCTCCTCCTCGGTGAGCGCGTCGATCTCGGCGATCAGCAGCGCCTCGATCCGGGCCGCGAGGGCGGCCGGTGTACTGCTCTCGAACACGTCGCGGATGGGGATGTCGAGACCGAGGCCGGCCCGGATCCGCGCGGCGACCCGGGTGACCAGGAGGGAGTCCCCGCCCAGCGCGAGGAAGTCGTCGAACACCCCGACCCGGGGCACTCCGAGGACCTCCTGCCACAGCTCGGTGACCAGGTGCTCGGCATCGCTGCGCGGCGCGACGTAGCCCGGCCCGGCGCCCGGCCCGGGGTCGGGCAGCGCCGCGAGGTCGGGTTTGCCGTTCGGGGTCAGCGGCAGCCTGGCCAGGGTGAGCACGGTGTCCGGGACCATGTAGGAGGGCAGCCGCAGCGCGAGGTGCTCGCGCAGCTCGGCCGGGTCGGGCTCGGCCCCAGGGCAGGGGACGGCGTACGCCAGCAGCCTGCGGCCGTCGCGGACCAGCACGGCGGCCTGCGCGACGGCCGGGTGCGCGGTCAGCGCGGACTCGATCTCCGCGGGCTCGATCCGGTAGCCGCGCAGCTTCAGCTGCGCGTCGCCGCGCCCCAGGAAGTCCAGCCGGCCGTCCGCCCGCCACCGTGCGCGGTCCCCGGTGCGGTACATCACGCCGCCGGCGAACGGATCGGGCACGAAGGCGGCTGCGGTCAGGTCGGGCCGGCCCAGGTAGCCCCGTGCCAGGCCGCTGCCGCCGATGTACAGCTCGCCCTCGGAGCCCCGCGGCAGCAGCCCACCGCGCTCGTCCAGCACATGGAGCCTGACCCCGGGCAGCGGGCGGCCCAGCGAGGGCCGGCGGTCGGTGTCCGCGGCGGTCAGTTCGGCCGCGGTGACGATCACCGTGGCCTCGGTCGGGCCGTAGGTGTTGACCAGCCGGACCGCGTCCCCGTGCCGTCGTCTCCACCGGGCGACGGTGTCGGCACGGGCCTCGGAACCGCCGATGACCACCAGGCGCAGTGCCTGCGGCCAGCGGGTCTGCTCGCCGAGGCCGACGAGTTCCTCCCAGTAGGCCGTCGGCAGGTCGAGCACGGTGACGGACCGGCCGGACGGGCCGTCCAGCAGGTCGGGCAGGGTCCGGCCGCCACCGGGCAACAGCACGACGCACGCGCCGGAGGCGAGCGCCGGCCAGAGCTCCTCCACGTGGGTGTCGAAGCCGAGGGAGGCGAACTGGACGATCCGGTCGGCGGAGCCCAGCGCGTAGCCCTCCGGGCCTGCCATCCAGTCGACCCGGGCGGACACCGCCGCGTGGTCGACCGCGACGGCCTTCGGCGTACCGGTGGAGCCGGAGGTGTAGAGGACGTAGGCCAGTCCCTCCCCGGGCCCGGGCAGGTCCGTCCCGGCGAGAGGCAGGCCCGCGTCGGCGAGGCGCAGGTCCGCGCCAGCGAGGGGCAGGTCCGCGTCGGCGAGGCGCAGGTCCGCGCCGGCGAGGGGCAGGTCCGCGCCGGAGAGGGTGAGGACGGCGTCGGCCTCACGGACCATCAGGGCGCGGCGGTCCTCGGGGTGAGCCGGATCGAGCGGGAGGTAGGCGGCGCCCGCCTTCCAGATCGCCGTCAGGGCGACGACCAGGTCGACGGAGGGCGCCATCGACACCGCGACCACCCGGCCTGCCACCGGGCCGAGCCGGTGCGCCAGTTCGGTGGACCGCCGGTCGAGTTCGGCGTAGGACAGCGTCCGGCCGTCGCAGTCCAGCGCCGGCGCGTCCGGTCGCGCGGCCACCTGGTCCGCGAACCGCTCCAGCACCGTTCGCACCGTGGCGGGAGCCGCCGGCCCCGCCCCCAGGGCGAGCAGCTCCGCCCGCTCCTGCGCCCCGACGAACCAGTCGCCGTGCAGCGGGAGTTCCGGGTCCTGGACGATCCGCGCGTACAGCTCGCGGCACCGGCCGCCGAGCGCCTCGACGGTCTCCCGGTCGAAGAGCTCGCGGTCGTAGCAGAAGGAGAGCGTGAGGCCGCCGTCGGCGGTGCGCCAGCTGTCGAGCAGCAGGTCGGTCTTGGCCTGCTCGAAGCCGGAGTCCATGCTCGCCGTGCGGACGCCCGCGGGCAGCGCGGGCTCGCCGGAGCCGTCCGCGAGTTCGTTCTGGCTCTGGTGGACGAAGACGGCCTGGTAGAGAGGGCCGGCTCCGGTGTCCGCGGGCAGTCCGAGGTGGGCGGCGAGCCGCTCGGCCGGGGCGTCGGGGCGGCTCAGGGCGGCGAGCGCGGCGGACCTGGTCCGCTTCAGCACCTCGCGGAAGCCCGGGTCGCCGGTCAGGTCCGCCCTGATCACCGCGGTGCGGTTGAAGTAGCCGAGCAGCGCCTCGTGCGCCGCCTCGGTGCGGCCCGCCAGCGGGGTGCCGACCACGAAGTCCCGGGAGCCGGTCCAGCGCGCGAGCACGCACTGGTAGCCGGTGAGCAGCACCATGAACGGGGTGCACCGCTCCTGCCGGGCCAGCCGGTCGAGGGCGGCGGTCAGCTCGGGGCCGAGGTCGACGGTGACGAAGCCGGCGGGTCTGGTGGGGTCCGACGGCCTCGGCCGGTCGAACGGGAGGCGCAGCGCTCCGGTGCCGGCGAGCCGGTCCGCCCAGAACCGGAACGCCTCCTCGCCCGCCTGCCCGCCGGTCCCGGCCTGTTCGGCCCGGGCGAAGTCGCCGTACTGCAGCTGGAGTTGCGGCAGTTCGGCGGGTGCTTCGCCGATCTCCTCGCGGTAGAGGGCCAGCAGTTCGCGCCACATCGTGCGGAAGGACCAGCCGTCGGCGACGATGTGGTGGACGACGACGCTGACCGCGTGTTCCCGCTCCCCCGCGCTGATCAGGGTCGCGCGCAGGGGCGGCGCGGCGGCGAGGTCGAACGGCGCGTTGACGTGGGGTCGGCAGGCGTCCGTGAAGTCCGCCTCGGTGGCGCCCTCGGGCAGTCGGAGGGTGACCAGGTCGATCTCGGCGGGCGGCTGGACGAGTTGGACGGGCTCCGCCGCCTCGGGGCCGTCGTACCCGAAGCGGGTGCGGAGGATCTCGTGCCGTTCGGTCAGCCGGCCGAGGGCGGTGCGCAGGGCCCGCGGATCGATCGGCCCGGTCCAGCGCCGGTTGAGGTACATGTTGAAGCCGGCGTCCTCCGGGTGGAGTTGCTGGAGGAACCAGAGCCGGCGCTGTTCGGCGGTCAGCGGGTGGGTGGCGGTGGTCACCGGACGGTCACCTCGGCGGTCTCGGAGGGGTGCGGGAGGGCGGGGGCGGCTGTGCCACCGGGTGCGGCGGTACTTGCGGTGCCGACGGGAGCGGCGGTGCCGGCGGTCCGGTCCTGGAGGGTCTTCAGACCGACCAGGTCGTCGGGCTCGGCGTCGGGGACGTCCCGGTCGAAGTGGCGCAGCACCGGGACGGCCAGGCAGACCAGTGCGAGGGCGGCCATGGCGAGGCCGAACAGCAGGTAGAGCAGTCCGATGCTGCGGCCGTCGCCGGTGCCGATGAGCCGGCCGACGGTGGCGGCGAGGGCGCCGTCGCGGTCCATCAGGGGTTGGAGGAGCCCGGGGCCGAAGGGGGCGACCACGGCGAAACCGACCGGCAGGGTGGACCAGGCGACCATCGTGTTGACCGCGATCACCCGGCCGTGGAAGCGCAGCGGCACCTTGGTCTGCACGATGGTCGCGTAGGAGCCGTTGAGCAGGGCGAGGGCGAAGGTCATGCCGAACGCGCCGAGGGCGACCGTCCAGATCGACGGGCGCAGCCCGGTGAGCAGGCAGGCGCCGGCGACCGCCAGGGTGGCGAGCAGCACCCCGCGCAGCTTCCGCCGGCGCGGTCCGCCCCAGACCACCAGGGTGATCCCGCCGAGCACGGCGCCGAGGCCCGCCGCCGTGGACACCCAGCCGGCCGCAGAGAGCGGGGCGAAGGAGAGCACGAGGGGGGTGGTGAGCAGGAACAGCGGAGAGAGGAAGACGTTCAGGACGGCGAAGTACAGCAGCATCGCGCGGAAGTGACGGCTGCCGAGGGCCCGCCTGAAGCCTTCGCGGATCTCGGCGGGGATGCTCTCGCGCCGGGTGGATCCCATCACGTCCGGGAAGCGCACGGCCAGGGTGACGGCGACGGCCACGGCGTAGCCCGCCACGTCGAGGGCGAGGATGCCGCCGAGCCCGATCGCGGCCAGCAGGCCCACGGCGAACAGCGGGACGAGGAACTGGGCGAGGCCGAAGGCCATCTGGACGACGCCGTTGGCGCGGCCGAGGTAGCGCTTGGGGACGAGCTGGGGCACGGCCGCGTTCCAGGCGAGCCGTTGGAAGGAGAGGGCGGCGGACAGCACGGCGACGAGCGCGTAGGCGTGCCAGACCTCGAGGCCGCCGGTGGCGTACAGCAGGAGCAGGACGGCCTGGGTGAGGCCGGCGGCGAGGTCCCCGATGAGCATGGTGCGGCGCCGGTCGCCCCGGTCGACGATCGCTCCGGCGATCGGGGCGGCGAGGATGCCGGGCACCAGGCCGCAGGCGGCCAGCAGCCCGAACTGGGCGAGGGAGCCGGTGCGCAGGTAGATCCAGACCGGGAGGGCGAACTCGGTGAGCGCCGATCCGATCATCGAGACCTGCTGCCCGGAGGCCACGGTGAGGAAGCGGCGCATGGTCGGGCGGACGGGCGGCTGCGCGCCCTGCGTGTCCGGTCGTTCGGCGTCCCGGGAGAGCCCGGCCAACCACCAGGTGGCGCCGTCCGTGCGGCGGTGGCGGTCCCCCTTCCCCGCGGCGATCGAGCGGTGGACGCCGGTGACGACGGCCGCGAGCTCGGCGGCCCGGTACTTGAGGTAGAAGTGGCCGGCCTCGTCGAGGACCACGACGGCGGTGGTGTCGGCGATCCGGTGCCACTCGCGGTAGCGCTCCTGGTAGAACTCGGTGGCCGGGTCGCGGTCGCCGCAGACCGCGATCACGGGGGCCTTGATCCGTCCGCCCTCGGTGCCGAACATCCGGGTGAAGTACCGTTCGACGTCCTTGGTGCCGGTGCGGCGGTTGCGGACGATCAGCCGCAGTTGCTCCGGGTCCAGGTCGTCGGTGTCCATCCCGGCGGCGGCCAGGCCGTTGATCATGTCCTGGTCGCTGCGCATCCGGTCGAGGAGTTCGGCCCACCGTTCCCCGACCGCCGCGCCGCGCCCCTTGGGGCGGGCGAAGGGGAAGATGCCGCCGAGGTGGACGGCGTCGATCTCCCGGCCGGCGGCCTCGACCCGGCGGGCGATCTCGATGGCGAGGCGTACGCCGACGCCGCAGTGCCCGTACAGCACGATCCGGCCCTCGACGCCCTCGACGATCTCGCGGGCGCACCGGTCGGCGACCTCGTCGACGTCCATCGGTTCCTCGCCGAGCTCGTGTCCGGGGACGGCGATGGAGTGCAGCGCCCAGTCCTCGGGCAGGGCGTCGGCGAGCGGCTTGTAGATCAGTGCGCTGCCGCCGCCGTAGGGCGCGCAGACCACGCTGGCGGTGGTGCGGCGGCGTTCGGGGGTGAGCCGGTGCAGCAGCCCCCGCGGTCCCCGGTCGGCGCCCGGGTCGGCGACGAGCCCGGCGAGCTGCCGGACGGTCGGGAAGCGGAAGAGGTCCATCACGCCGACCGGGGTCGGCAGCTCGGGGAAGGCGCGGCGCAGCCGGGCGACGACCTGGGTGGCGAGCAGCGAGTGCCCGCCGATCTCGAAGAAGTCGTCCAGTGCGCCGACCTCGGCGACGTCGAGCACCTCGGCCCAGATCGCGGCGATCAGTGTCTCGGTCTCGCCCTCGGGTTCGACACGGCCCGCGGCCGGGGCGGCGTCCTCGGGTTCGGGCAGCGCCTTGCGGTCGACCTTGCCGTGGGCCAGCAGCGGCAGGCGGTCCAGGACGACGAACCGGGCGGGGACCATGTAGTCGGGCAGGACCTCGCCGAGCGCCGCCCGCAGCTCGGCGGCGGCGGGGACGGTCCCGCCGCTCGCGCGTTCGAGATAGGCGACGAGGTTCTGTCTGATCCCCTCGCCCCGGACGGTCACGAAGGCCTGGGTGACGCCGGTCAGCGCGGTGAGCGCGGCCTCGATCTCGCCGGGCTCGACCCGGAAGCCGCGGACCTTGATCTGGTCGTCGGCGCGTCCCAGGTACTCCAGCACCCCGTCCGGCCGCCAGCGGGCCAGGTCGCCGGTGCGGTACATCCGGCCGCCGGCGAACGGGTCCTCGACGAAACGTTCCGCCGTCAGCTCGGGGCGGCCCAGGTAGCCGCGGGCCAGCCGGTTCCCGCCGAGGTACAGCTCACCGGTCACCCCGGGCGGCACCGGCCGCCGGGCCCCGTCCAGGACGTAGCAGCGCGCGCCCGCGAGCGGGGTGCCGATCGGCGTGTTCCCCGGGCCGTGCTCCCCCGGGAGGACCTCGTGGACGGTGACGCCGACCGTCGCCTCGGTCGGGCCGTAGTGGTTGAACACCGCGCAGCCGCCCCGGTCGGCCAGGTCGGCGGCCCAGGCCCAGGATGAGGCCTCCCCACCGAGCACCAGGGCCCGGCGCGGCAGTAGGCGTTCGAGCGGGGCGTCGGCGGACAGCGCGGCCAGGTGGGAAGGCGTCATCTTGAGGTAGTCGAGGGCCGACTCCTCGATGTGCTCGGCGAGTTCGGCGCCGGCGATGCGACGCGGCAGCAGGTGCACCCGGCCGCCGGTGGTGAGCGCCAGGTACAGCATGGTGATGCTGAAGTCGAACGACAGGGACTGCAGCAGCCCGTAGCGGGCGCCGGGCTCGATCCGCAGCCGCTCCCGCACGCCGGCCAGGTAGTTGAGGATCTCCCGGTGCTGTACGGCGACGCCCTTGGGCTGCCCGGTGGAGCCGGAGGTGTAGATGACGTACGCGAGGTCGTCCGGGCCGGAGGCCTCCACGAGCGGCGTGTCGTCCGGTGCGGGGTCCGGCGTCGGGTCGGCGCGGTCCACGAGCAGCTCGGCGCCGCCGTACCCGGGGAACCGCTCCCGCAGCACCGAGTCCGTCACCAGCACCCGCACGTCCGCGTCGGCCACCAGGTGGGAGAGCCGCGCGGGCGGCTGCTCCGGGTCCAGCGGCAGGTAGCAGCCGCCGGCCTTCAGCACGCCGACCAGGGCGACCGCCAGGTCCGGGGACTGTTCCAGGCACACCGCCACCCGGTCGTCCCGGCCGACGCCGAGGGCCCGTAGCCGCCGGGCCAGGGCCGTCGCCCGGGCGTCGAGTTCGCGGTGGGTGACGGTGGCGTCCTCGAAGACCAGCGCGGGGCGGTCGCCGGCCTGCCGGGCCGCCGCCGCGAGCAGCGCGGTCAGCGTCCCGGGTCCGCCCTCGGGGAGGTCCGGGCCGGCCGCCCAGCGTTCGAGCACGTCACGGCGCTCGGCGGCGGTCGTCACCGGCAGTTCCTCGACGGCTCGGTCCGGATCGGCCGTCGCCGCCGTCATCAGGACCTCGAAGCGCTCGACGAGCCGTCGCACGGTGTCGGCGTCGAAGAGGTCGGTGCGGTAGGTGATCAGTCCGAAGAGCCCGCCGTCCTTCTTCTCCCGCAGGTAGAACGCGAGGTCGGAGTGGCTGGTGGTGGCCGCGTGCCCGTATCCCTCCGCCGTGGCGGCGGGCGCGGTGGGGGCCGCGCGCTCTCCGTAGTTCTGGAAGGCGAAGGTCACCTGGAACACCGCCGAGCGGCTGACGTCCCGCTCGACGTCCAGGTCGGCGACCATCTGCTCGAAGGGCACCTCCTGGTGGGTGTAGGCGTTCAGCGTCGTCTCCCGCACCCTGGCGACCAGTTCGCCGAAGGTGAGACCCTCCTCCAGCCGGGCGCGGATCGGCAGCATGTTGACGAAGGCCCCGACGACCGCCTCCAGTTCCCGGTGGAGACGGCCGGCCACGGCCGAACCGATCGCGAAGTCCCGCTGGCCGGTGTGCCGGCCGAGCAGCACCTGGAGCCCGGCCATCAGCACCATGTACGTCGAGGCCCCGTGGGCGCGGGCGCACTCGGCGACGGCGCGGGCGAGTTCCGGGCTCCAGTGCAGTTCCACGGCCGCGCCGTCGAAGGTGAGCAGCGGCGGCCGGGGGCGGTCGGCCGGTAGTTCCAGGGCGGGGACGTCGGCGAGTTCGGTGCGCCAGTAGTCGCGGGAGGCGGCCAGGGCGCCGCTGTCCAGCCGGTCCCGCTGCCAGCGCGCGTAGTCACCGAACTGCACGGGCAGAGGCGGGAGTTCGCGGTCCGCGCAGTCGGTGTACCGGGCGTAGAGGACGTCCAGTTCCCGGTTGAGGATGTCGATCGACCATCCGTCGCCGACGATGTGGTGCATGACCAGGGCGAGGACGTGGTCCTCCTCGGCGAGCCGGACCAGCAGGGCCCGCAGCAGCGGGCCGGCCGCGAGGTCGAAGGGTCTCGCGACCAGCTGTGCGATCTCGTCCGCCGCTCTTCGGTCGGGGTCGGGATCGTCCGAGGCGTCCACGAAGCCGGCGGCGAAGGGGCCCGGTTCGGCGACCAGGACCTCGGCCCTGCCGTCCTCGGTGACCGGGAAGGTCATCCGCAGCCCCTCGTGCCGTGCGACCAGGGCGGCCAGGGCGGCGTCCAGCGCCGAGCGGTCCAGCGGCCCGCGCAGCCGCCGGGCCGGGGCGAGCGTGTACGCCGTCCCGCCGGGCGAGAACTGGTCCATGAACCAGAGCCGTTCCTGTCCGCTGGACAGGGGCGGCACGCTGCCCGCCGGACGGGGCTCGACCACCCGCACCGGAGCCGTGGCACCGCGCAGGCGCTGGGCGAGGAGGGATCGTTTGGTGGCGGACCAGTCCGCGGTCAGGTCCTGGGTGTCGGTCATCGGCAGTCCGTTCGGGCGTGGAGCGGGGAGGAGGCGCAGGAGCGGTCGGCGGCGGTCAACGCCGCTCTCGCACGACGGCGGCCAGGGCGACCGGAGTGGAGGCGTCGAAGAACAGGTCGAAGTCGAGCTCGACCCCGAAGGAGGCGCGGATCCGGGCAGTGATCTGGATGATCGTCAGCGAGTGTCCGCCGAGGTCGAAGAGGTCGTCCTCGGGGCCGATGCCGGTGGCGCCCAGGACCTCCTCCCAGATCGCCAGGATGCCGGCGGTGACGTCGTCCGTCTCCGCCGGGCCCGTGACGGCCACGCGCGGCGGGGCGGGCAGCGCGCGCCGGTCGAGCTTGCCGCTCGGGGTGAGCGGCAGCTGGTCGAGGGTCACGAACTGCCGGGGCACCATGACGGCGGGGAGGGTGCGCAGCAGGTGGTCCCGCAGGTCCGCGTCGGACAGCGGTGCGCCGCCGGGTGCGGGCACCCGGTAGCCGACGAGCGCGGGTTCCCCCTCGGCCTGTTCGCACACGGCGACGGCCGCCGCGGCGACGGCCGGGTGGTCGAGCAGCGCGGCCTCGATCTCCCCGAGCTCGACGCGGTGGCCGCGGATCTTCACCTGGTCGTCGATCCGGCCGTGGAACTCCAGTTCGCCCTCCGGCGTCCACGCCGCGAGGTCACCGGTGCGGTACATCCGGCCGCCGGCGAACGGGTCCTTGACGAAACGTTCCGCCGTCAACTCGGGTCGGCCCCGGTAGCCGTTCGCGACACCGTCGCCGCCCAGGTGGAGCTCTCCGGGGATGCCGACCGGCAGGGGCCGGCCGTGCGCGTCCAGGACGTACGCCCTGGTGTTGGCGATCGGTCTGCCGATCACCACGGTGTCCGGCTCCGCGGGGACCTCGGCGCAGGTGGCGTAGATCGTCGCCTCGGTCGGGCCGTACCCGTTGACCAGCCGGCCGAGGGAACCCCGGAGCTCGCGGGCGAGCGGGAGCGGCAGTGCCTCCCCGCCCACGATCCCGGTCAGCCCCGCCGGCAGCGGCCCGGCGCTGAGCAGGACGCGCCAGCCCGACGGGGTCGCCTGCAGATGGGTCACGCCTTCCCGCCGGATCAGCCCGACCGTGCCCGGCGCGTCCAGGGCGGCGCCGTCCGGCGCGAGGACCAGTCGGCCGCCGGAGATCAGCGGGAGCAGGATCTCCAGCCCGGATATGTCGAAGGAGAGCGAGGTCAGGCCGAGCCAGACGTGCTGCCGCCCCGAGCCCAGCCGGTCCGCGAACGAGGTGAGCAGGTTCACCAGGGCCCGGTGCCCGATCTCCACGCCCTTGGGCCGTCCGGTCGAGCCGGAGGTGTACAGCACGTAGGCGAGGTCGCCGGCCCGGGCCGGCACCACCCCGGCGGGCCCCGGCTGGGTGCGGCCGCCGCCGAGGCGCAGGACGGCCGGTGCCGCCGCCGCCAGTTCGGGCGCGGGCTCCCGGTCGGCGACCAGCAGGGCCGCGCCCGAGTCGGCGAGCAGGAACGCGAGCCGCTCGGTGGGGTGGCCGGGGTCGAGCGGCAGGTAGGCGGCCCCGGCTGCGTGCACCGCGAGCAGGACGGCGGGCAGGTCGGCGGAGCGTTCCAGGTGCAGGGCGACGACGTCGCCCTGGCGGACCCCGGCCCCGCCCAGGACGGCGGCGAGTTCGTCGATCCGCTCCACGAGTGCCCGGTAGGTCAGCCGCTCGGCGCCCGCGCTGACGGCGAGGGCGTCCGGCGTCTCGGCGGCCCGCTCGCGGACCAGGTCCAGGGCCGTGCGCTCGCGCGGGTAGGCGCGGGCGGTGTCGTTCCACTCCTCGACCACGAGGTGCCGCTCGGCCTCGCCCAGCAGCGGCAGGGCGTTCAGCGCAGCCTCGGGCGTGGCCGTCGCGGCTTCCAGCAGGGCCGTGTAGTGCCCGGCGATCCGGGCCGCGGCATCCGGTGACAGGACCGCCGGAGCGTACTGGAGCGAGAACGCGAGCCCGTCGGCGGTGTCCACCGCCTGGAGGTGGAGCGTGTTGCGGGCGGCGCCGCTGAACACCGTACGGTCCACCCGGACGGCGCTTCCCGGGAACACCGGGTCCACGGCGCGGCCCCGCCGGTAGCCGAACGAGACGGGGGCCAGCCCGGCGCGCGGCGTCAGACCGCCGACCGCCGTGCCGAAGGGCACCGGGCGGAACGGGTATCCCCCACGGGCCTCGGCCCGGACGGCCCGGGCGTATGCGGCGAAGGGCATCCCGGCGTTCGCCCCGGCCGGCGCGTGCACCGGCAGCTCGTTGACGAACAGACCGATCTGCCCGGCCTGTTCGGCCGTCCGGACGGAGAGCGGCACGGATACCGGGACGGCCTCGCCGCCGTAGCGCAGCAGCAGTCCGTGCAGTGCGGCGAGGAGGAACTCGAAGACGGTGACGCCGCAGCTCTGCGCGGCCTCGGCCAGTGCCGCCCGGCCTTGGGCGTCCATCCGCCACCCGACGGACGCTCCGGCCGCCGGGGCGGTGACGGCCTGCGGCAGTCCGGGCAGGACGGGCTCCGTCGCCGCGGCCCAGCGCGGGCCGTACCGGTCCGCCGCGCGCCGCACCAGGTCGGGGTCGGGCTCGGGGTCGGGCTCGGCGTCCGACTCGAGCGCGGGGAGGGGCACGGTCGCGGACCGGTCGGCGGCCGGGGCGGCCTCGCCGGCGGCCTGCGCGTAGGCCGCGGCGAGCTCCGCCACCAGGACGTCCTTGGACTCCCCGTCGAAGACGGCATGGTGGACGACGGCCAGCAGGACCGCCGCGTCACCGGGGCCGCGGTGGAGGGTGAACCGCGCCGGAGGGCCCGCCTCCAGGTCGAACGGCCGTACCGCGTCCTCGGCCAGCCGCTTCTCCCGGCTCTCCGCGCAGTCCCCGGAGACGTCGACCAGTTCGAGGACCGGAGCGGCACCGGTCTCCAGCAGGACGTTCCCCTCGCGTTCCACGAACACCCGGGACAGCGCGGGATGACGGGACGTCACCGTCGAGACGGCCCGCGCGAGAGCGTCGGCATCGACCCGGTCGAAGGAGATCAGGACGGGCATGTGGAACACCCCGTGCGTGTGGCCGAGGCGCTCGGTGATCCAGATGCCCCGCTGGAAGGGCGACGCGTGCGGGGGGAGCGAGTGTGGCATGTGCGGCTCGATTCGGCAGTCGGTGAATGGCGCGTTCCCCGTGGCCGGGCGCCGACGTGGCCGACACCGCGGACTTCTCTGGCGACCCGGTCGCCGGGTGGCGTCCGACCGGCCCCCGCCGGCCTGCGGGCCGCTCCGGCCTCGATCCTCCCGGCCCGCAGATCCCCCCTGCGCACCACCGGGTCGGAACCGGTCCCCTCCCCCGATGAACGACCGATCTTGGTCCAGACCTGCCGAGAGGTTGGCAGAGAAGCCCAGCGTCGTCAAGGGTCGTCCACTCCGCTGACAAAGACGTCATGAACGCGTCCAACCTGCGGGAATGCGCTCCCCCGGGGGGACTTCTGATCGTTCGTCACCGTCGCAACGGCCGCCGGCGCAGGACGCGGCGCACCCGGGGCCACCGCGACGCGGCGGCGAGGAAGCCGGCCGCCGTCAGCAGCCAGGCGCCCGCCGCGATCCACAGCAGCACCCGGCCGAGCGGCCGCAGCCAGTCCACCCCCGTCACGGCCACGGCGACCAGGGCGGCGACGGCGGTCATGCCGAGCGGGAACACGGTGGCCCAGCGGCGCAGGTCGTAGTCCGGCCGCGGGTTGCGCAGCTCCGCCGCCAGGAGGACGGCGTAGCCGGCGAGCGCCAGGCCGAGCAGCACCCAGGTGGCGACGCGCAGGGCGTCGTGGAGGCCGGGCGTCCAGTCGGGCAGGGCGGTGAGCTTGCCCGCGGCGAGGGCCGAGATGGACAGCGCCCCGGCGATCACCCACTGGTCGCCGGCCCCGGTGAGGATCTGGCGGAGGTCGAAGCGGACCAGGGCCCCGAGGTAGAGCAGGAGGCCGGCGCAGAAGGCGGCGAGCGCGGCGGGCGCCAGCCAGTCGGGGCCGCCGGCCGGCGCGACGGTGGCGGCGAGGACGGCGAGCGACTGGGTGGAGACGCAGACCAGGAAGACGGCCCCGGGCATGCCGCGCCGCCAGTGGCGCACGACGGAGGCCAGCAGGAACGGCCAGGCCAGGGCGGCGAGGGCGAGCAGCGCGAGGGCGAGGCCCTGGTGGCCCAGCAGGGAGATCCGGGTACCGAGGACGTCGGTGGCGGCGACGGCGGTGAGGGCGGGCGGGGTCGCGGCCTTGAGGGTCCAGTCGCCGCGGGCGTTCAGGAGGGTCAGGGCGAAGGCCGCCGCGAGCAGCGCCCAGAGGCCGACGGCGAGGGCGAGCAGGACGTACGAGAGCACCTCCTGCCCGATCAGGTGGAGGCCGACGGAGACGATGCCGGTGGCCATCACCGCCGAGCCGGCCGCGGGCGGCACGGCGCTCCACCACCGGTTCGCAGCCTCCGGCCGCGCGATCCGGGGGCTGGTCTCAGAGTTCATGGTGCTCATTCGAGCGGAACGCCGGGAGGGGGACCGGGGCCGCCACGCCAGAACCTTCTGCACGCTTTTGTCCGCCTCGTCCGCATAGCTTGGTCACCGATCGATCCGTGGGCAGCAGTGGTCAGAAGTGGTCAGGAGTCCGTCATGGCTGAGTCGACGTCGGAACCGGGAGAGCTCCTGCTGCGGGCCGGGCGGTACTTCCGCCCGGGGACGGCCGCCGCCGACCTGCACCGGGTGGAGGTCGAGGGCGGCCGGGAGGGCGACGCCTTCTACCGCGACCGGTGGAGCCACGACAAGGTCGTGCACTCCACCCACGGGGTGAACTGCACCGGGTCGTGCCGCTGGAAGGTGTACGTCAAGGACGGCATCATCACCTGGGAGACCCAGGCGACGGACTACCCGTCGGTGGGCCCGGACCGCCCGGAGTACGAGCCGCGCGGCTGCCCGCGCGGGGCGGCGTTCTCCTGGTACACCTACTCGCCGTCCCGGGTGCGCCACCCCTACGTCCGCGGGGTGCTGCTGGAGCTGTACCGCGAGGCGAAGGCCCGGCTCGGGGACCCGGTGCTGGCCTGGGCGGACCTCCAGGCCGATCCCGAGCGCCGCCGCCGCTACCAGCGGGCGCGCGGCAAGGGCGGCCTGGTGCGGGCCGGCTGGGACGAGGCGGTGGAGATCGTCGCCGCCGCCCAGGTGCACACCATCAAGGCGTACGGGCCGGACCGGATCGCCGGGTTCTCCCCGATCCCGGCGATGTCGATGGTCTCCCACGCGGCGGGGGCCCGCTACCACGCGCTGATCGGTGCGCCGATGCTGTCCTTCTACGACTGGTACGCGGACCTTCCGGTGGCCTCCCCGCAGGTGTTCGGCGACCAGACCGACGTGCCCGAGTCCGGCGACTGGTGGGACGCGGCGTACCTGGTGATGTGGGGCTCGAACGTGCCGGTCACCCGCACCCCGGACGCGCACTGGATGACCGAGGCCCGCTACCGCGGCCAGAAGGTCGTGGTGGTGGCGCCCGACTACGCCGACAACGCCAAGTTCGCCGACGAGTGGCTGCACCCCCACCCGGGCACCGACGCCGCGCTGGCCATCGGCATGGGGCACGTGGTGCTCAAGGAGTTCTTCGTCGACCGCGAGGTGCCCTTCTTCGCCGACTACG
The DNA here is from genome assembly GCF_040629945.1 of Kitasatospora sp. NPDC005856. Lineage (NCBI taxonomy): Bacteria > Bacillati > Actinomycetota > Actinomycetes > Kitasatosporales > Streptomycetaceae > Kitasatospora > Kitasatospora sp. NPDC005856. The sequence continues at coordinate 34,001 of NZ_JBEXWT010000077.1, forward strand.
TCCGGCGGTTCACCGACCTTCCGTTCCTGGTCACACTGGCCGAACGGGACGGCGGGTACGTGCCCCACAAGTTCCTCCGGGCGGCCGACCTCGGCGACGACGGCGAGGGCGCGGCCTGGAAGACCGTGCTGCTGGACGAGGCCACCGGCGAGCCCGCCGTCCCGGGCGGATCGCTCGGTTTCCGCTGGACGGAGTCCGGCGAGGGCCGCTGGAACCTCGACCTGGACGGGCTGCGGCCCGCCCTGTCGCTGCACGGGCGCGGGGGCGAGCCGGTCCCGGTGCTGCTGCCGCGCTTCGACACCGAGGGCGGCGAGCACGGCCAGGGGCGCGGCGAGGTGCTCCGCCGGGGCGTGCCGGCCCGCCGGCTGGGCGGCGCGGACGGGCCGCTGGTGACCACGGTCCTCGACCTGCTGCTCGCCCAGTACGGGGTGGCCCGCCCGGGCCTGCCCGGCGACTGGCCGACCGGTTACGAGGACGCCGAGGCGCCCGGCACCCCCGCCTGGCAGCAGCGGCACACCTCGGTGCCGGCCTCGGCCTGCGCCCGGATCGCCCGCGAGTTCGCCACCACCGCGGAGAAGTCGCGGGGCCGGTGCGTGATCCTGATGGGCGCGGGCACCAACCACTGGTTCCATTCCGAGACGATCTACCGTTCCTTCCTGGCGCTGCTCCAGCTGACCGGCTGCCAGGGCCGCAACGGCGGCGGCTGGGCGCACTACGTCGGGCAGGAGAAGTGCCGCCCGTCCACCGGCTGGGCGACGCTGGCCGGAGCCGCCGACTGGGCCCGCCCCGCCCGGCAGGCCATCGGCACCGGGTGGTTCTTCCTCCACACCGACCAGTGGCGCTACGACCACTTCCGAGCCGAGGTGCTCGCCTCACCGCTGGGCTCCGGGGCGTTCCGGGGGATGACCGCCGCCGACTGCCTGGCCCAGGCCACCCGCACCGGCTGGATGCCCTCCTACCCGACCTTCGACCGTAACCCGCTGGACCTCGGCGACGCAGAGGACCCGGTGGCCTCCGCCGTGGCGGAACTCCGCGCCGGAACGCTGAGCTTCGCCGGCGAGGACCCGGACGCCCCCGCGAACTGGCCGCGGGTGCTGACCCTGTGGCGCTCCAACCTGTTCGGCTCCTCCGCCAAGGGCGCCGAGTACTTCTCCCGGCACCTGCTCGGCACCCACTCCGGCCTGCGCGCCGCCGAGGCCCCCGCGTCGGTGCGGCCGCGCGACGTGCGCTGGCACGAGCGGGCCCCGGAGGGCAAGCTCGACCTGCTGCTGTCGCTGGACTTCCGGATGACCTCCTCCACCCTGCTGTCGGACGTCACCCTCCCCGCCGCCACCTGGTACGAGAAGCACGACCTGTCCAGCACGGACATGCACCCGTTCGTCCACGCCTTCGCCCCCGCGATCGACCCGCCCTGGCAGGCCCGGACCGACTTCGACGCCTTCCACGCCATCGCGCAGCGGTTCAGCGAACTCGCCGTCACCCACCTGGGCACCCGCCGCGACCTGGTCGCCACCGCGCTCCAGCACGACACCCCCGGCGAGACCGCCCAGCCCGGCGGCACCGCCCCGGACTGGCGCGCCGGCGACTGCGAGCCCGTCCCCGGGCGGACCCTGCCCCAACTCTCCGTCGTCGAGCGCGACTACACCGCGGTCGCCGCGAAGATGGCCGCGCTCGGCCCGCTCGCCGAACGGCTCGGCCTGCCCGCCAAGGGCATCGCGCTGCACCCGGACACCGAGATCGCGGCGCTGGCCGCGGCCAACGGCACCGCCCGCGGCGGCGCGGCGGACGGCCGCCCGCTGCTGGACACCGCCGTGAAGGCCGCCGACGCGATCCTCGCGCTGTCCGGCACCACCAACGGCCGCCTCGCCGTCCAGGGCTTCCACACCCTGGAGCGGCGCACCGGGCAACCGATGGCGCGGCTCGCGGCCGGGCACGAGGGCAGGCGGGTCACCTACGCGGACACCCGGGCCGCCCCCGTCCCGGTGATCACCTCGCCGGAGTGGTCGGGCAGCGAGGCGGGCGGGCGGCGCTACACCGCGTTCACGCTCAACACCGAGCACCTCAAGCCCTGGCACACCCTGACCGGACGCCAGCACTTCTTCCTCGACCACGACTGGATCCACGAACTGGGCGAGGCCCTGCCGGTCTACCGTCCGCCGCTGGACATGCACCGGCTGTTCGGCGAACCCCGGCTCGGCCCGGACGGGCAGCGCGAGGTGACGGTCCGCTACCTGACCCCGCACAACAAGTGGTCCATCCACTCCGAGTACCAGGACAACTGGTTCATGCTCGCGCTCTCCCGCGGCGGCCAGCTGATCTGGATGAGCGACCGCGATGCGGCCGCCATCGGCGTCGCCGACAACGACTGGGTGGAGGCGGTCAACCGCAACGGCGTCGTCGTCGCCCGCGCCGTGGTCTCGCACCGGATGCCGCCCGGCACCGTCTACCTGCACCACGCCCAGGACCGCACCATCAACGTGCCCCGGACGGAGCGGGAGGGCCGGCGCGGCGGCATCCACAACTCGCTCACCCGGATCCTCCTCAAGCCCAGCCACCTGATCGGCGGCTACGCCCAGCTGTCCTGGGGCTTCAACTACCTCGGGCCGACCGGTAACCAGCGCGACGAGGTCACCGTGATCCGTCGCCGCTCCCAGGAGGTGCAGTACTGATGCGCGTGATGGCACAGGTCGCGATGGTGATGAACCTCGACAAGTGCATCGGCTGCCACACCTGTTCGGTCACCTGCAAGCAGACCTGGACCACCCGGGCCGGTGTCGAGTACGTCTGGTTCAACAACGTCGAGACCAGGCCCGGCCAGGGCTACCCGCGCCGCTGGCAGGACCAGGAGCGGTGGCGGGGCGGTTGGCGGCTCAACCGCCGGGGCCGGCTCACCCTCACCTCCGGCGGCCGGGTCGAACGGCTGGCCAGGATCTTCGCCAACCCGGTGCTGCCCACGATCAAGGACTACTACGAGCCCTGGACGTACGACTACAACAGGCTCACCGACGCCCCGCTCGGCGACGACTACCCGGTGGCCACCCCGCGCTCCATGCTCTCCGCCAAGCCGATGAAGATCGAGTGGAGCTCCAACTGGGACGACAACCTCGGCGGCCTGCCCGAGCACGCCGACGCCGACCCGATGGTCGCCCAGGTGCGCCGACAGGCCGAGGAGAAGGTCCGGTTCGCCTTCGAGGAGAGCTTCATGTTCTACCTCCCCCGGATCTGCGAGCACTGCCTCAACCCCTCCTGCGTCGCCTCCTGCCCCTCCGGGGCGATGTACAAGCGCGCCGAGGACGGCATCGTCCTGGTCGACCAGGACCAGTGCCGGGGCTGGCGGCAGTGCGTCACCGCCTGTCCGTACAAGAAGGTCTACTTCAACCACCGCACCGGCAAGGCCGAGAAGTGCACCTTCTGCTACCCGCGGATCGAGGTCGGGCTGCCCACCGTCTGCTCCGAGACCTGCGTGGGCCGGCTGCGCCACCTCGGGGTACTGCTGTACGACGCCGACAAGGTCACTGCGGCCGCCTCCGTGCCGGACGAACAGGACCTCTACGAAGCCCAGTTGGGTGTCTTCCTGGACCCGGCCGACCCTGCGGTGCGAGCCGCCGCCGAACGCGACGGCATCGCCCACGACTGGATCGAGGCCGCCCGGCGCTCCCCGGTGCACGCCCTGATCGCCCGCCACCGGGTGGCGCTGCCGCTGCACCCGGAGTTCCGCACCCTGCCGATGGTCTGGTACGTCCCGCCGCTCTCCCCCGTCGTCGAGGCGCTCACCGGGACGGGCTTCGACGGCGAGGACGCCGGCAACCTCTTCGGCGCCATCGACGCGCTGCGCATCCCCGTCGAGTACCTGGCCGGGCTGTTCACCGCCGGCGACCCCCGGCCCGTGCGCACGGCCCTCGGGCGGCTCGCCGCGATGCGCACCCACCTGCGCGCCCGCAACCTCGGCGAGGAACCCGACCCGGCCGTGCCCGCCGCCGTCGGGCTCACCGCACCGGACGTCGAGGAGCTGTACCGGCTGCTGGCCGTCGCCAAGTACGAGGAGCGGTACGTCGTCCCCACCGCCGCCCTGGCCGAGGCCCGCGCGCTGGAGGAGTCGGCCGTCCCCGCCGAGTGCGCCGTCGAGCACCAGGACGCACCCGGCGGCAGCGGCCCGTTCGGGGAGAACTCCGGGCGCCGGGCCCTGCCGATGGTCTCCCTGGAAACCTTCCACGCGCTGCGCCGCCGCCAGCGCGCCGACCGCGAGGAGGACACCCGATGACCCGCCGAGGACTCCGGATCACCGGCCGGGGACGTTCGACCGGCCGCGGCGCCCACCGTCGCGCCGTGGTCCGCCAGGCCGCCGCGCTCTGCCTGGTCCACCCGGACGCCGAGCTGTACGAACGCCTGCCGCTGCTGCGCGAGGCCCTCGCCCTCCCCGGGGTCTTCGCCGGATCCCTCCCCGGGGCCGACGGGCTGCTGCGCTTCCTCGACCACGCCGAGCGGGTCGGCCGGGCCGCCCTGGCCGAGCACTACGTCGAGGTCTTCGACTTCACCGACCGCCACAGCCTCCACCTCACCTGGTGGACCGACGGCGACACCCGGCGGCGCGGCACCGCGCTGCTCCGGTTCCGCGACGCCTACCGGCGCCACGGCCTGGACCAACTCGACGGCGAACTGCCGGACTTCCTCCCGGTCGTCCTGGAGTTCGCCGCCGCCACCCGCACCGACGACCTGCTGCGCGACCACCGGCCCGGGCTGGAACTGCTGCGCCTGGCCCTGCTGGAGGCCGGCACCCCCTACGCCGGCCCGCTCGAAGCCGTCTGCGCCACCCTGCCGGGCCCGAGCCCCGCCGACCGCGCCCAGGCCCTCGCGCTCGCCCGCTCCGGCCAGCCCCGCGAGGAGGTCGGCGCCGGTGCCGGCCTCCCGCCCCACGGGGGCCTTCCGTACGGACACCTGCACCGGCTCCCCGTGATCACCGGAGACCGCTGATGGACACGTTCCTGTGGGGCGTGCTGCCCTACCTCGCCTTCGCCTCCCTCGTCCTCGGACTGCTCTGGCGGCACCGCTACGACCGGTTCGGCTGGACCACCCGCTCCAGCGAGGTGTACGAGTCCAGGCTGCTCAACTGGGCCTCGCCCGCCTTCCACTACGGCATCCTGTTCGTCCTCGCCGGACACCTGCTCGGCCTGTTCGTCCCGGCGGGCTGGACGGACGCCCTCGGCATCGACGAGCACGCCTACCACCTGCTCTCGCTGATCGGCGGGACCACCGCCGGCGCCCTGGCGGTGGCCGGCCTCGCAACCCTGCTCTACCGCCGCCGCACCAACACGCCGGTCTTCCGCGGGACCACCCGCAACGACAAGGCGATGTACCTGCTGCTCTTCGGCGAGATCTGCCTCGGCCTGTACAGCAAGCTCACCGACTCCGGCTGGAGCCAGGGCTACGACTACCGCTCCACCATCGCCCCCTGGGCCCGCAGCCTGTTCGCCCTGCGACCCGACACGGGCCTGTGGGCCGACGTCCCCACCACCTACCGGGCCCACGCCGTGCTCGGCATGATGGTGATCGCCGCGGTGCCCTACACCCGGCTGGTGCACATGTTCAGCGCGCCGTGGTTCTACCTCTTCCGCCCGTACCTGGTCTACCGCAGTCGCCCGGCCGGGCAGCGGGCCGAGCGTGCGCCGCGCCGGGGCTGGGAGGGCATGGACACCTGAGCCGGCGGCCGGCCGGCAAGTAGCGCTGTTCGACCTTCTCGATGAAACAGCCGGGTGGGCACCTCGGTCCCGGAGGCCACCTCGGCCTGAGGGAACGCCTCCCCGGGACACCTTCTGATCGTTCCTCACCGTCGCATCGGCCGCCGACCGGCCCGCCGGGAACCGGCGGGCCGCGCACCCCGGGGGGAAGGCCGGGCGCGCCGCAGCGGGCGGCGCGCCCGGGGCCACCGTGCCGCGGCGACGAAGAACGGACCGCCTCCAGAGACCGGGAGGCGGTGCGCGGGGTGTCGCGGAGGACGGGCGTCAGCCTCCGCCCCGGGCCGCCACCGGGTCCGTGATGCCGCCGGGGGAGGCCTCGCCGCCGATGTTCCAGCCGGCCAGGCGGGCAGCAGGCTGGTAGACGGACTCGTAGAAGTCGAGGACGGTGCCCCACGGGTCCTTGCCGCCGCGGACCTCCTCGTAGTCCAGGACGGCCAGGTGGCTGCCGTTCCGCTCGATCCAGCGGGCGGCGTCGGGGCGCAGCGGGCAGTCGGCCAGGCCGGCGGGCTCGGGCGCCGCGTAGGAGTAGAAGGCCGGCCGGGGGAAGGAGTCGTCACCGAACCAGAAACCGGAGCTGACGACCTCGCGCGAGTAGGCCTCGCGGGTCACCGGGTCGACGGTCCGCGGCTGTTCGATCTCACGGTCGGAGAAGCGGGTGACGGCGATGTCGAAGGTGTGCCAGAAGTGGTGCACCGGGCTGACCTTCCCGCAGAAGCCGGCGGCGAACTCCTCCAGGACCAGGTTGACCTGGCTGAGCACCTGCCAGTAGCGGTTGACCCAGAACGGGTCGTAGGCGGCGTGCTCGGTGTCCTCGGTGAACGGCCGGCCGGTGTCGGGCAGGTCGAACGGGGTCGGGTGCGGGAGGGACATCGGCACGCCGACCGCGGCGAGGGAGTCGAGGGTCCGGCGGTAGAACGACGCCACGGACTGCCCGGTGAGCGGGAAGGAGACCCTGCGGCCGTCCGACGAGCAGACCACCAGCCGGTGGTCGACGAAGTCGAAGTCGATGCAGAAGGTCCCACCGCCGTCGGCCAGGGCCATCGGGCGGGTGGTGATGCCGCGCCCGGTGAGGTGGTACGGGACGTTCCACCAGTGGTTGCGCCGCACGCTGCTCGCCAGGCGGATCTTGCCGACGACCTGGGCGAACCGGTGGACCGTCTCCTTGGAGTCCTGCCACTGCGACAGCGGGATCGTGGGGAACAGCTCCATGGTCGCCACGCTAGGCCGGTGGGGGCGCTCCCGCATCCGCGCCGCGTCGCGCACGTCGGCGGTGCCGCGCGCCGAGCGGCACGGGCCGGGCGTCACGGGCCTTCCGGACCCCGGCCGCGCGTCCCGCCGCCGGGCTCGGAGCCGGTCGAGCGGCCGGAGACGACGGGGTTCACCCGGGCCTGTCGGGACAGCAGATCGGCGAAGGCCACGGTGAGCGGGTCGGGGCGGGTACGGGTGTAGGCGGTGAGGGTGCGCAGGATCGGGGGGTCCGGGCGCAGCAGGGCGCCCTCGAAGTGGGCGGGGACGATGTTGGCGGGCACCAGGGCCGGGCCCAGGCCGGCCGCCGCGAGCAGCGGCGCGGCCGAGGTCTGTTCGGCACGGATCGCCGCCCGGGGATGGAAGCCCACCCGGGCGCAGACCTGGTCGAGCAGGTCGGCGAGGCCGTTGTCGGGCGCGTAGTGGACCCAGTCCCGGTCCGCGAGTTCGGTGAGGTCGACCGTGCCGGAGGGGCGCTCGGCCAGCGGGTCCTCGGCGGCCAGGACGACGGTGAACTCCTCGACGCCGAGTTCCCGGATCGGCCCCTCCCAGCCGGTGGGCACCGGGCCGATGGCGAGGTCGGCGCGGCCGGCGGCCATGGCCTCCTGGAGCCGGTCGGTGTGGGCGTACTCGCGCAGCCGGATCCGCACACCGGGGTGGCGGCGGTGCCAGTCCCGCAGCACCGGCGGCAGGATGCCGAGGCTGACCGAGTAGACGACCGCGACCTCCAGTTCGCCCTCCTCCAGGCCGGCCGTACGGCGGGCCGCCGCGTGCAGGCGTTCGGCCTCGGCCAGTGCGGCCCGGGCGTGCGGCAGGACCGCCCGGCCCATCGGGGTGAGCCGTACGGAGCGCGGCAGGCGCTCCAGCAGCGGGCCGCCGAGGGCGCCCTCCAGGGCGCGGATCTGGTGGGAGAGCGCGGGCTGGGTGACGTGCAGCTGCTCCGCCGCGCGGGTGAACGAGCCGGTGTCGACCACGGTGGCCAGGTATTCGAGCTGCCTGAGCGTCGGTGTTGCCATGAACGGAGTTTATCGCTGGGGTAGAAAACAAGCCTTGGACTCATCATTGCTGGTCGGAGAGGGTCTTGGTGTGGCCGCCGCGGGAAGCAGCGGGCGGCCGGTTCCCATGATCCGAAGGAGTTCCCCATGTCCGACACCACCTCCCTCCAGGGGCAGCGGCTCGTCGTGGTCGGTGCGGGTTCGCGCACCGGGCAGGCCCTCGCCAAGGCCGCCTCGGCGGCCGGCGCCTCCCTGGTGCTGGCCGGCCCCGATCCGCGCAAGCTGGAGTGGACGGCCGGCGAGCTGACCGGGCCCTCCGAGGTGATCGCCCTGGACATCGCCGACGAGCGGTCGATCGCCGGATTCGCCGCCCGGGTCGGCCGCTTCGACCACCTGGTCTCCACCGCCGCGATGCCGGCCAACGGCCCGCTGCGGGAGCTCGAGGCGGCCGATGTGCAGCGGGCGTTCGCGGCGAAGGTGATCGGCCCGCTGCTGCTGGCCAAGCACCTGGCCGGGCAGGTCTCCGAGCGCGGTTCGTTCACCTTCTTCTCCGGTGTGGCCGCGTGGCGCCCGGCGCCCGCGCGCACCGTCATGGCCACCACCAACGGCGCGCTGGCCTTCCTGGTGCAGGCGCTGGCGGTGGAGATCGCGCCGGTCCGGGTCAACGCCGTCTCCCCCGGCATCGTCGACACCGGCTCCTGGGACGGCCTGGGCGCCGACAAGGAGGCGTTCCTGCGCGGGGTCGCCGAGCGCAACCCGGCCCGGCGCGTCGGCACCCCGGAGGACCTGGTCAAGGCCGTCTTCTACGCCATCGACAACCCGTACGTCACCGGCACGGTGCTGCACGTCGACGGCGGCGGTCGGCTCGCCTGACCCCCGGTCCGGGGGGGGGCGCCCGGCGCGGGGCCCGCGGGCCCCCACCACCGGCGCGCACCGAACGAGAGA